>JAFQWR010000262.1 GCA_017407365.1 Clostridia bacterium | reverse complement strand
CGCACACGAAACGCAAAATCCCCAAAAATTCCGGATGTTTGTGATGCGTATCAGATTGAATGCATTGATTTTGTAAACTTCGCAAGAGAAGAAAAATTCGCATTTTAATCGACTCCATATCGTTCATTCGTGGCAACAGAATGGCAACAAAAAATCAGATAGCCTCTACTATCTGAATAATGAAAGTAATATAAATAATCCGGGCTAAATCCCATAAGCAAATCTGTTTAAGATTTATTTTTCAGGAGCGAGTGGGAATAATATCATAACCAAAAGGCCTTGTATCAAGCAAGGCTTTTTTTGTAGAAAAAGATGTGTTTTGTGGAGAAGACAGTATGATTTGTAAAAAATGCGGCGCCGATATGGGGGATGCTCTTCGTTGCGTAAGGTGCGGAGCGGTATACGCTGCACCAAAGGACGAAAAAGCAAAGGAGGAGAAATCGGGCTCAGCCAAAAAAATCGTGGAGGATATCACCGAAAGGGTGAAGGATACCTTCGAGGATATTACGGGAGGAAGCAAGGAGGCGGAGTTTAAGCTCAGCGACTTGTGGGCAAATGTATTCAAAAAGCACACAGATGAGGAAAGCGAGGATCTTTTGATCAGCGGCACCAAAAGGCATACGCCTCGCCCGGAGGATATCGGCAAGGGCTGGCACCGCCCCTGGCTTTACAGCAGAATTTTTCTGGTGCTTGCCATCACCTTTGCCTTCCTTTTTGTCTGTTTTCAGCTGTTCGGAAACGATCTTGCCATTGTGGGGCTTGCGTTTATTGGCTCGATGGTGATGCCCTTCAGCCTACTCGTGCTGTTCTGGGAAACGAATATTCCGCGAAACATCAGCATCTTCGAGCTGGTAAAAATGTTCTTCGTGGGCGGTGTGGCTTCGCTGGCGATGGCTCTTTTGCTGTTTGAGCTCATTCCCGTTCAGGAGCTGAACGTGGTGGGTGCCATTCTTGTGGGTATCATCGAGGAGGTCGGCAAGCTTTTGCCCGTTGCCTATTTCATTTATAAGGGCAAATCCAAATACATACTCAACGGCATTCTCATCGGTGCGGCAATCGGTGCAGGCTTTGCGGTGTTTGAGTCTGCAGGTTATGCGCTTTTCCGCACGGAATCGATGAATGACATCGTAAATAATATTTTGCTGCGCGGCATTTTTGCCGCAGGCGGTCACATTGTCTGGGCGGCGATGTCGGGTGCAGCAATTATGCTTGCAAAGGGCGACGGGGAATTTGGAATGCGTATTTTTAAGAGCGGAAAATTTTGGAAGCTCTTTCCCGTGCCCATCGTATTGCACGCACTGTGGGATATGCCCTTTTCCACGATGCTGCTGCTTGTGCTGTTGGTGGTCATTGCATGGGTGTTTATCCTGGCGCTGATTCGTGCAGGAATGACAGAGGTCAACCGTCTGACGAAAAAGGGCGGAAAATAAAAATACAAAAGCCCTGTAAGCTTATGGGGCGTAACAAGCGAAAAAAGCAGACGGCAGGAGCAATTCCCTTCGTCTGCTTTTTGTTTTTTGAGTTTATTCTATTCCGATGCCAAGCACGCCGTAAAGGCTTATTTCTTCCCTTTTGTAATACTGCTCCATATCTTTTGGGTCTTTTTGCTCTCCGTCGGCATAGCCAAGCAGAGCGGGAGGAAAATCCTCGTACAATTCCGCAAAGCTACCGTAGCGGTGCAGAGATACTACGCTCTTTTCTGCTTCCTCGCCCGTTTCTCTGTTGACAAACAGAATGCTGTCGCCAAGGGATATTTTTTTGCGCTTTTCATCGTAAAGGCGCATCTCAATTTTTTTTGTCCCCCGACAAATTGCTGCAAAGGGCTCAGGAGCAAGCTGCATACGGTGCTGTGTCGGCGTGCGCCCAAGCGCAAGGGCAAGCTCGCCTTTGCTGAGCGAAGGGAAGGGCAGAGGAGCAGGGGCGTAAAGTGTTAAGGGCTCCTCGGTGTGCGGATGCAGAAGCTTTAAGGTCAGTGCGTGCAGCATCAGACGCGGTGCGCTTTCTCCGTCTCCGTACAGGCTGTCCCCCAGAATGGGGTGACCGATTGCCGCCAGATGCACGCGGAGCTGATGTGTCCTTCCCGTGATGGGGTAAAGCAGCACGAGCGTGTGGTTTTCTTCTCTGCGAAGCACGCGATAGCGCGAAAGCGAGGGCTTGCCGCTGTCAGAGATAAAGCGCTTGGGCGAGGCAGGCTCGCTTGCAATGGCAAGGGATATTTCTCCCTCGTCGGTGGCTATACTGCCGTTTACAAGCGCAAGATAGCATTTTTGCACCCGTCTTGCCTTGAAGGCGGAAAAGAGCCTTGCGGCGGTGTCTGCGTTTTTTGAGGCTAAAACCACGCCGCTCGTGGGCTTATCCAGCCGCCCCGAAAGGTGTACTGCCTCTCCGCTCTTTAATGCACCCGAAAGGATGGAGGCAAGTGAGGCGGAGGACTGCTTTCCCTGCGGATGCACGGCAAGACCGCTTGTCTTATGCAGGGCAATCAGCCAGCTGTCGCGGTAGAGGATATTCAGCTCGCCCTCCGTGGGCATCAGACCCTTTGGCTCGGGGGCAAAAAGGCGAAGGACATCGCCCTCGCTGAGGCTCTTGCGTACGGTAACGCACACACCGTTCAGCGTAATTTCACCCTCGTACTTAAAGCGCTTGATCAGCCTTGTGCTGTATCCCTTGCTTCGCAGAAGCTCCTTGATGCTTTTGCCCTGATATTCGTTTGTGATATTCAGTACGAGTTCCATAATACCTTATATATATAATTAGTAAAGCACAGCGTACCTCCGAGAGAAGGAAGCAGGCTGTTTTTATGCTTGCTGCTTGCGGCAAAGCCCGTAGAGCGCAGAAACGGAAAGCTCTGCCTCCTTGGATTGCACGGCAAGCAGGCTTTTTTCGTTTGGCATAACAATCAGCAGCTGACCGTGTGCGCCCGAGCAGTAATAATAGGGTGCGTCCTTTGCTTTCCACCAGAAGGACAGCCCGTACGCCTCATCGAAGGGAGCGACAACGCGAGGGCAGGCGGTGAAGGTTCCGCGTGCAAAAATACGCTCACCTGCGTTCGTTTCTCCCTCATTCAGCAGAAGCCTGCCAAGGGCAAGAAGCCCGTCTGCGTCAAGGTACAGGTCGCTTGCGCCAAAGGTGTGCCCGAGCGGCGTAGGCACGGTGCGATAGGCACGGATGCCAAGCCTGGGGAACAGCTCCTTTTTCCAGAAGACCTCAAGCGTATCCCCGTAAATGCGCTCAATCAGGCGGCTTGCAATATAAAAGGTGGCGTTGGAATAGCAGAAGCGGTTGCCTGTCTGCGGCTCGTTCAGGGCGTAAGAAAGAAAATCGGCAGGGCAGGAGCCCGAGCTGCGCTCTGCGCTGAACAGAAATCCGCGGCTGTGCCCCACGTTCTGGCTGAGCAGGCTTGCCACCGTCACCTCATTCCAATAGGCAGGGTAGCTGATGCCCTCGGGCAGATAGTGCCCCACGCTTTCAGAAAAATCCGCCTCGCCCAGTTGGCAGAGGTAGGCAAAGGCAACGGCGGTAAAGCTTTTTGTGATGGAATAAATATTGCACAGTGCGTTGCCCTCCTGCACCGGGCAGACCTCCTGTTTTCCGTCCGAATAGGCTGCAATGCGGTAAACGTGGTTGCCGTTTGTGTTGAGCATGGCGCTGATGGCGTGTAAATCGATCATAATCCCTCTCCCATCGGTTTATTACGCTTATTATACCCCCATTGTCGCCGCCGTGTCAAGCCTTCTTTGCAGGGAAAGGAAAAAGAGCAGAGGCGAGGGATGGCTCTTTGAAGGGTAAATACGGGCTCACGGGGTCGTGAATTTGTCTTTTTGATATAAAAAACGATAAATGAGAAAAAAGAAGGGGGATAAATAAAACTTATACCCCCTATAAGATTTTCTTTTAGCTCAAAAAAAAGAAAAAGGCGTTTTTTCTTGATATTTTTTTTGACAGAGTGTTATGGTTTATGTTATAATAGTTGCTACAATAGATGTGTTATACACATTTATCGTCATAAACACAGAATAAGCACGCAGTTTTTTGTAGCGGAACGGGTTGCGAGGGTAACCTTTTTATTTGGGGCAAAGCGTTTTGCAGGCGAAATTCAGTAGTGCTTAAAGAAATAGGAGGATAGTTTATGAACAGAAAGAACAAGCTTCTCGTTTTATTGACGGTGCTGTTGCTGGTGTTCGGTGTTGCTGCCTGCGGCGACAATACCCCTGACGTTCCTACCACCGACGGTAAGGAAATCGGCAGTTATTATTACGACACCGGTGCGGAAGATTATATCGTATCGTTAATGGACGGTATGAAGGCTTCGTTTACCGCAAAGGGTGCAACACAAAACGGTACATACACCCTGGTAGACGGCACACTGACCTTAAAGCTGGAGGGCTCCACCATCTCGGCTTCCTACGGTAACGATACCGTTTCGATGATTTACGAGGGCCGCGCGCTTACGTTTATCAGAATGGTGAACTACAAGGTCAGCTTCAAGACGGCTGACGGCGAGGAAATCGCTGAGAAGGACGTTATCGGCGGCAAGAAGGTGGAAGCACCCGAGGCTCCCGAAAAAGAGAACGCCGTATTCATTGGCTGGTATGCAGACAGTGAATGCACCGTTCCCTTCAACTTCTCTGAGGCAATCACCGCCGAAACCACCGTTTATGCACGCTATGCAGCAATCGTAGAGGGTCAGGTAGAATACGATGTTACCCTTATGGTTGACGGCAATAAGCTTGCTACCAAGACCACCATCGGTGGCGTGGTTTACAACCTGCCCACTCCTACCGCAGCAGGTAAGACGTTTGCAGGCTGGTGGATGAGTGCTTATCAGGATGCTGAAAAGCTCACCTGTAAGTACGAAGAGCAAAAGATTGGTGAAGATTCCGTTCTTTACGCTGTATGGGCAGAAGATCTGAACGTTTCCGTTTATGCAGACGGCATCGTTATTTCCGCTCCCGGCGCAAACAACACCTACGACATCGTAATCTCCGATGCAGAGGGCAATGTTCTTCATTCCGAAAAGACGGGCTACGCAAACGTAGCATACGACTTTGCCGCACAGGGCACCGGTGCATACACCGTTGCTGTTACCTTAAAGGGTGAAACGTTCACCGCTTACTACTGCCAGAACGCCTTGAACCGTGTTACGGAGATTGAGGTAGAGGGCAACGTGCTTTCGTTTGAGCCCGTTGCAAACGGCAGAGGCTACTACGTAACCGTAGATTGCGGCAACGATGCGCATCAGCACACCTTTGTTCCCCTTGGTAATGCTACCGAGTACGATTTCAGCGCCTGCGATATGCAGGAAGGCGGTATCGTGTTCACGATATATGCTGCAGCAGAGGGCTACATCACCTCGACGTCTGCTCCCTTCGTTGTAGAGCGTAATCTTCCCGCAGTTGAGGGTCTTGCTTACGCATTAGATAACGAAAGCATCAGCTGGAACGCAGTTGAAGGCGCAGAATCCTACGTGATCACTGTAACGAAGGGCAACGAAACGGCTACCTACACGGTAAACGGCTCCGTTACCACCTACTCGCTGAAGGGCTACAATGGCAGAGTTACCGTTAACGTAACCGCTATGGCTAAGGGTTTCAACCCCTCTGAGGCAGAAATCATCTTCGTGAACGACAGACTGCTTGCTCCCGAAACCATCTGGTTAGAGGGTAAGGCTCTTGCCTGGACTCAGGTTGAGGGTGCAGTTTCCTACAACATCAAGATTGGCGACAAGGTATTCACCTCCGCAACCAATTCTTTAACGCTCACCGATGAGCACTATACAGACGGCGTAAGTGCGTACGTAATCAGCGTACAGGCAGTTGCCGCTGTTGCAGATAAGAACTCCTTATATTCCGCTTCCTATACCTTCCGTAGCGGCTCCATGGCTGATACGCTGGTATACGAAAACGGTGCCGTTACCTGGGAATACGTATTGGATGCTTCCAAATACGGCGTTAAGGTAAACGACGGCGAAGAAACCATCGTTTCTGCTGCAAGCAACAGTGCTAAGGTTGCATTTGCGCAGGCAGGTGCAAACACCGTAAGCGTTCGTTGCTACGACGAAAACGGCGCTCCCTCCGCTTGGGTAAACGTAAGCGTAACCGCATACGAAATCACCTTCAACACGCAGGGTGGCGATGAAATGGCTTCCATCTTCGTTGCAAACGGCGACGAGGTAGATTTAACCGAAGCATACTACGAAGGCTATGTATTCAATGGCTGGTATTCCGTTGCTGAAGGCGGCGAGCAGATCGAAAAGCCCTGGGATGCATTCGTATTCGAGGCTGGCAAATCCGTTGAGCTGTACGCATACT
>JAFQWR010000261.1 GCA_017407365.1 Clostridia bacterium | reverse complement strand
TGATTCTTGCAGGCGAGGTCATCAAGGCCGCGGCAGAGGGTCGCTCCTTTTGATGCTGAACAGGCAGTGTGCCGCAGAGGTCGCTGTATTGGCAAAAAAAACAATCCGAGGGGAGCAGAAATAGGAAAAGCCCACCTAAAATACGGGAAGGTTGCTTTGTTTGCTTTACAATAACGTTGAAAAATTATATAATATTATAATAGGCTTATTGTTGTCATCAGAAAAAAGCTTGTAAGGGAGTTGCGCTATGAGATTTGATACGGAGTGGAGGGATTACGAAATTCTTGCCACCGGTAACGGCGAAAAATTGGAGCGGTGGGGCGATATCATTTTGTTGCGTCCCGATCCTCAGGCTATCTGGAAGCCGATCAAGCCTTTAGAGCAGGTTGCCAAGCCCCATGCCGTGTATAAGCGCAGCGGTGGCGGTGGCGGATGGGATATCCGCAAGCCCATCCCTGACGAGTGGACGGTAGGCTGGCGTGATCTGCGCTTCAAAATCAAGCCCATGGGCTTCAAGCATACCGGTCTTTTCCCCGAGCAGGCGGTAAACTGGGCGCGCATGATGGAGCTTATTCAGAATGCGGGCAGACCCATTAAGGTGCTCAATCTTTTTGCCTATACGGGCGGTGCAACGGTTGCTTGCCTTCGTGCGGGCGCAGAGGTTTGCCACGTAGATGCCGCAAAGGGCATGGTAGACCGCGCAAAGGAAAACGCTCTGCTTTCGGGCGTGGATACCTCTAAGGCAAGGTTTCTTGTGGATGATTGCTCCAAATTTGTAGCAAGAGAAATCCGCCGTGGGCATCGCTACGACGCCGTGATTATGGATCCTCCCAGCTACGGCAGAGGTCCCAACGGTGAAACGTGGAAGCTTGAAGAGGCATTGCAGGGGCTTCTTGATCAGATTTCGGGTGTGCTTAGCGACGATTTGCTGTTCTTTCTGATCAACAGCTACACCACGGGTCTGCAGCCTGCGGTGCTTGGTAATCTTTTACATCGCACGCTGGCGGGCAGAAGGGGTGCGGCAGAGGCGTACGAGGTCTGTCTTCCCACCAAAGAAAAGGGCACGGTGCTTCCGTGCGGCGCAAGCGGTATGTTCGTGGGCGCAAACAAATGAGGTAGATATGAAGGAAGAAATCAAGGTAATATACGAGGATAATCATCTGTTGGTTGTTGTAAAGCCGTTCAACGTTCCCTCTCAGGGAGATCCCAGCGGAGATGAGGATATGCTCACGGCATTAAAGGCATATCTGAAGGAAAAATACAATAAGCCCGGCAACGTATATCTGGGGCTTGTGCATCGCTTAGACCGTCCCACGGGCGGCGTAATGGTTTTTGCCAAAACGGATAAGGCGGCGGCAAGGCTTTCGCAAGCAATCCGCGAGGGCGAAATGGAAAAGCAGTATTTTGCCATCGTGGTGGGTAAGCCTGCCGAGGAGCACGGGCATTTGGAGCATTACTTAAAAAAGATGCCTGACAACACCGTGCGCGTGGTTCCCGCAACCACAGAGGGCGCAAAGCGTGCAGAGCTTGTATATACCGTTTTGCAGACCACGAAGGATCTGAAAACGCCGCTGTCGCTTGTGAAAATCGACCTCATCACGGGCAGATCGCATCAGATCCGCGTGCAGATGAAGCACATCGGCTGCCCTGTGTTCGGTGACGTGCGCTACGGCGGCAATATTGCCAAGGGATATCACCTTGCTCTGTTTGCCCGTCACCTGAAATTTGCCCATCCCGTAACCGGTCAGACGATGAGCTTTTATGCTTATCCGCCCGAGGAAGAGCCCTGGCTCCGCTTCGATATCGACCGCTTTATGCGTATAATCGGTAAATAAGAGATGTTTCTTTGGCAAAACAGAGAAAAAAAACAAAAATCTATCCCTGCAAGGTTGACAAAAGCAAGGGAATAATGTAAAATAATAGATACTATGTAAAATCGATACTTGGCGGCTTCTGTCGCTAAGGAAACTCGGAGGAACTATGACAAAGGCAAAACCTTCCACTAAACTGCTGTGCGTATTATTCGCACTGATGGTGGCTTTCGTAGGCTTAACCTTCGTTGGCACGGCTAACGCCGCTACCGTTTCGGTAGGCAGCAGCCTGTTCAGCAAGCAAAACACCACGATCACTTCCACCACCAAGGGTATTTCTATTCGCCCCACCGAAGTGTACAATTCGTACGCTACCTTCTCGGCTACTCAGTATCTTGGCGAATACAAACAAGATAAGCCCTTCTCGCTTCGCTTTACCGTTGTAAGAGATAACTTTGATAAGCTCGATCTCGTTTTCACTTCCGAAGCAGATAAGCAAGACGTGGATGCATATACCGAAGAAACTCTGCGCAAGCAGGATGTTGAAAACACCCTTACCATCAAAAAGGGCAGCGCAGATTCCGTTGAAAACGGCGTATTCACCGTAAAAGAAGTAAAGGGCGAATACGAGCTCAACTACAATGCTCAGACCGCAACCTTCACGCTCAGCAAGGCAGGCAGCGCACTTGGCAGCTACGCTTTGGATGAGGCTATCTTCCGCAACGAGGCAAAGGTAAAATTTGCTTTCGGTGCAGTAGATGTGCATAAGCCCGAGGTTGCTCAGAGCAAAGACGAGGAAGACGAGGAAGATTACGACGCTTGCTCCATCCTGTTAACCGGCATCAACGAGCAGAGCTTCCTTGCAAACAGCTCCGGCAGAGTAGAGGATACCTCTGTGCCCGTGCTGCGTCTGAATGCAAACGAATTTGCTCCTCAGCTCGTTTTGAATTCTACTGCTAACGTTCCCTTATACGGCTTAGACGTAGTTAAGGCAAGTGTAAGCAAGCCCATCTCTATGACGGTTTACTTTGCAACCGCAGAGCAGTATGAGGCAGAGGATTTCACCTGGGATAACGAGGATCTTTTATACAAGACCGTTACCTCCGCAAGCTTTGTACCCGATAAGGCAGGCTACTATGCAATCGTAGAGGCAAGCTACAAGGATAGCACCTCCTCCACGGCAAACGTAACCGAAAAGGTGCTCGCTTCCGACCTTGATGAAATCGCAGATTACGTTGAAGAAAACGGCTATATCGTATTCAGCGTGCTGGAAAAGGCAACCGCTGATAAGCTGAGCATCACCGAGCAGCAGATTGAAGAGCTTGGCGCAAATGCAAAATATTTCGACGAAACGAAGGGCCTGTATTTTGACGAGGAACGTTATTCCGCTCACTACAATGCAATTTCCAGAACGGTTGCAGGCGGTACCACCAACACGGTGACCTTCTACACGCCCGTAATCTTCGCTTCCGATGCTGCATACGATTCTCTCGCTGATGTAGTTGAAGCATTCCTTGATTCCGACGCTGACTTCTTCAGTATCGCAGGTATCAACGGCGAAGGCAAGCTGGTTCTCGAAACCAACTCCTATCTGTTCACCTACACCCTGCGTTACCGTACCGCAACCTCTACCACCTATTCCTCCTCGAGCTCCCTTACCTTCTCGCAGAAGAGTGCTGGTCCCTACGACTTCTCTCTTTCCGTTGCAGACCGTAATACCCGTAGCTTCGAGATGAAGCAGAACTTTATCGAGAAGCTGAGCTTCTACGATATCGAGGTCCCCGAAATCAACGTTTCCAACTTCCCCAAAACCGCTTATATCAATCAATCCATCACCCTGCCCTCCGCATCGGTAACGGATGACTTTGATTCCTCCCCCACCAAAACCGTTATCGTTTACCACGAGTACGATTACAGCAAGTACGAAATCGATGAAGACGGCAACGTAGTTGTTAAGGACGAGGACAAAACGGTTGTTTACCTCTATAAGACGGATGCTGACGGCAACTTTGTGGATGCAGAAGGCAACCCCTTAGAGGAAGGCGAAGATAAGGTTATGATCTACGAG
>JAFQWR010000260.1 GCA_017407365.1 Clostridia bacterium | reverse complement strand
TTTTTTATTGAACAAGTCATAATATAAAAAAACGAACAGCTTTTCATAATGTCGCATACAGTAACAAGCAGGGAAAATGTACATCACATTTTCCAAAACATTTAGGATATCCTAAAACCTTATATAACAAAAAGCAGAAACGAAAATTCGTTTCTGCTTTTTAATTACTGTCCTTTAGAGTACGCCCCTAAAGAAGGCTCTCTTTTTTTCATTACAGACCTGTTTTCGCCAGAATGGCATTGTGAAAGGCATCAAATTTCGCCTGCGCTTCCGCCCGGTCCTTACCGCGAATGCAGTAGTAGAATTTGATCTTGGGTTCCGTACCGGAGGGGCGCGCGGCGATCCAGGAGCTATCCTTGAAGCAGAACTTCAGTGCGTTGGAGGGAGGAAAGCCGTCAATGCCCTTACTGTAGTCCAGAACCTCGGCATCGGGCAGGAAATCAGGCTCGGCACGGAGCGTTGCCATCATTGCGGCGATGCGTTCGACCCCTTCCTTGCCTTGCAGAGAAAAGGCCTTTACCGTGTCCAGATAATAGCCGTATTCTTCATACAGCAGATTCAGCGCATCGATGAGCGTGCGGCCGTTGGATTTGTGCCAGGCAGCCATTTCCGCCACCAGCATTGCGGCAACCACCGCGTCCTTATCTCTCGCGTGATTTCCTACCAGATAGCCGTAGCTTTCCTCGTAACCGATGAGGAAGTGATGGGCATCCGCCCGTTTCTCGGCGATCTCACGGTCGAAGGCGGTAATGGCGTTTCCGATAAAGCGGAATCCCGTCAAAACGTTCTGCGTACAGCAACCGTGTGCCCGAGCGATCTTGGGTCCCATTTCGCCGGTTACGATGCTGGTGATCACGGTGGGATTGCTTCCCGGGACCGTGCGGTTTTTCAGAAGGAAATCAACCAAAAGCGCGCCGATCTGATTTCCGCTGAGCAGACTGATCTTTCCTTCGTGGCGTACCGCGGTTCCTACGCGGTCTGCATCGGGATCGGAGCCGATCACAAGGTCTGCGCCGATTCTTTCCGCCAGATCGATCCCCATCTGGAGCGCCCATTTTTCTTCGGGATTGGGGCTTTTTACGGTGGGAAAGTTTCCGTCGGGTGAGGTCTGCTCCTCTACGATGTTGACGTCGGTAAAGCCGTCCTTTTTCAATACGCTCGTGATGGGAAGAAGACCCGTTCCGTGAATGGGGGTATAAACGATCTTCAGATCCTTTTTCGCGTCGGCATCACGGAAGGTCGCTTGCTTGAGTACCGCTTCTTCAAAAGCCTCCAGGGTCTCCGCACCGATCATCGTCAGAAGAGAGTCGTTTCCTTCGGTCGGAATGCGGGACCAATCGGTAACGCTCTGCATGATCGCGTAGACGGCATCTGCCGCATCAGGACCCAGCTGACAGCCGGTCTCATCGTAAGCCTTGTACCCGTTGTAAGCGGAGGGATTGTGACTTGCGGTTACCACTACGCCTGCGCAAGCACCGAAATGGCGCACGGCAAAGGAAAGCACGGGAGTGGGAACGGGAGCGTCAAAAAGTCTGGCGGGAATTCCCTCTGCCGTGAATACGTCTGCGGCGCATTTTGCAAAGAGGGTGGAATTGTTGCGGGTATCACAAGCAATGACCACGC
>JAFQWR010000259.1 GCA_017407365.1 Clostridia bacterium | reverse complement strand
GAGGAGGAAAACGACGAAGACGAGCTTACCGCTCTTTACGAGCGCTTAAAGCGAAAAATGGGCTCCTGATTTCTGCCCTTTATTATGCGGCTTTCCTGCGTAGACGAGCAAGCGTAAGCCGCTTTTGCAAAAAAAGTGATTTTTAAGGACGTGGCGTTTTGCCGCGTCTTTTTTGTATTTCCGCTACTTTTATAAGTCATCCGTATAAAAAAAAGAAAAATTGCAAAGAAGAGAAGAAAGGGTGGTAAGGAAGTAGCAGAGTTTCTTTTTTGCGCGGAAAACAGGTAAAATCAGTTGCCTTTTACGCGCGTGTTTGCTATAATATAATGAATGAATAATTGAGTATTTCTTTTGAAAAAGAAAATCGAGAAACATGAGGTGAAAGTTTATGAAAAAGATTGCTGTACTCACGAGCGGTGGCGATGCTCCCGGTATGAATGCCTGCATTCGTGCGGTTGTCCGTGCGGGTATCTTCAACGGCTTTGAGGTATACGGTGTAAAGCGTGGCTACAATGGTCTGATCACGGACGATATGGAGCGTTTGGAAATGCGCTCTGTTTCCAGTATCATTCAGCGTGGCGGCACGATGCTTTATTCCGCACGTTGCTTAGAGTTCAAAACGCCTGAGGGACAGGCTGTTGCAATCGAAAATATGAAGCGTCGCGGCATCGATGGCTTAATCGTCATTGGCGGCGACGGCTCCTTCCGCGGTGCGTGCGCCATCACCAATCAGTGCGGAATCCCCACGGTTGGCATTCCCGGCACCATTGATAACGACCTTGCATACACCGATTTTACTCTTGGCTTTGATACAGCCGCAAACACCGTTGTTTCGTTGATCAACAACATCCGCGACACCATGACCAGCCACTCCCGTATGAGTGTAATCGAGGTTATGGGCAGAAACTGCGGTGATCTTGCACTCTATTCCGGTATTGCAGGCGGCGCAGAGGTTATCATCGTGCCCGAGGTTCCCGTAACTGCAGAGGAGGTTATCTCCCGCATCGAGGCAAGCCGCAGCAAGGGTAAGGTTTCCTGCATCATCGTCATTGCAGAGGGCGTAAAGGATTTCGAGTCTAAGCTCGAGGTTATCCGTGAGCGTCTGCACGCAGATATGCGTGTTTCCGTGCTTGGTCATATTCAGCGCGGTGGCTCTCCCACGATGAGAGATCGCTTGCTTGCCAGCCAGTTCGGCACGCGTGCCGTAGAGCTTCTGATGGAAAACAAGGGAAGCCGTGCCGTTGGTATCCGCAACGATCAGATTATTGATATGGACATCATTGAGGCTGTAGAAATGCCTCGTAAGTTTAACAAAGAATTATACGAGATGGCAAAGATTCTGGCAATGTAACCGCTTGCAAGAACAGCAAAGAAGGAAGATTACCAATGAAACCCGTCAGACAAACCTACACGGTTACAATTGATGATATCGGCATGAACGCAGAGGGTATTGCGCATCACGAGGGCAAAACCTTCTTTGTTCCGTTTTCGTTGCCGGGTGAAAAATGCAAGGTAATCCCCATCCACGAGAAGAAAAATCTTGTATTTGCCAAGCTTGTAGAGGTGCTTACCCCCGAGGAAGACAGGGTGCGTCCCTGCTGTCCGGTGTTCGGCAAATGCGGGGGCTGTCAGCTTCAGCATCTGAAGTATTCCGAGCAGCTCCGAGTAAAGCACGACCTTGTAGAAACCTGCTTTGCCAAAATTGCAGATTTAGAGGTCACCGTTCAGCATACGGGAAAAAGCACCGAGGAATACGGCTATCGCAATAAATTGCAAATGCCCGTAACCCGCGCAAAAGACGGCTCTCCGCTCCTTGGCTTTTATGCGCCCAACACCCACCGTGTGGTGCCTACCTCAGATTGCCCCCTGCATGGGGAGTTTGCCAGAAGGCTGATTGCGGTTTTATCGGAGTTTATGCAGGAATACGGCATCTCCTCCTACGAGGAAAGCTCGCATACCGGTCTTGTCCGTCACCTGATTGCCCGAAAGCTCACCTCTCTTATGGTGGTTATCGTAATCAACGGAACGCACCTGCCGCACGCGGGCGAGCTGTATCGCAGGCTACACGAGGCGTTTGGTGCTGTGGGGCTTTATCTCAACATTAACAAGGCGCAGACAAACGTCATCACGGGTAAGGAATATCACCACGTGGGCGGCCTCACGGTGCAGAGCGAAACGGTAAACGGCATCATCTACGAGGTGCATCCCGAAAGCTTTTTGCAGGTAAACAACCGCATCCGCGACCGCATCTATACACGTGTTGCCAATCTTTTAGACGACGAAAGAGGTGTGGTGATCGATGCATATAGCGGCGCAGGTCTGTTAACCGCTATATTGGCGCAACGCTTCGACGAGGTATACGGCATAGAAATCGTGCCCGAGGCGGTGGAAAACGCCAATCACTTAAAAAACACCAACCGTATCGAAAATATGCATCCCATTTTAGGGGATTGTGCCGTTGAACTGCCTGTTCTTGTGCATAGGCTGACGCAGCGCGGTAAGCGTGTCAGCGTGGTGCTGGATCCGCCCCGCAAGGGCTGTGATGCGCCCGTTTTGCAGGCAATCAGCGAATGTCTGCCCCATCGCATTGTGTATATCAGCTGCAATCCTGCAACGCTTGCACGCGACGTGGGTATTTTAACCAAAACACTCACCCCCACGGGTGCGCCGATTCCCAAGGAGGAGCGCGAGCTTTCGCCCTACGAGGTTACATACGTAAAGCCGTACGATATGTTTGCGCAAACCAAGCACGTGGAAACGGTCGTTTTGTTGACGAGAAAATAAAAGGAATAAACGTAGGGGCGATTTTATTCGTCCCTATTGCTTTTTTCAGACAAAGGGGCGTTCCTTTGATCTGCTGAACATCATCTGAATTCAGGCAGGAAATAAAACAAAGCCCCGCATCTTCTGATATAAAACCAAAAGGAGAACAGAATATTGAACAAGACTACAAAAATCATCCTGCGTGTGGGCGCGGCTCTGCTTGCAGCAATTCTGCTGTTTACGCTTGGAATTTTTGTTTTTCATGCGCTGCAAAGCAGAAAGGAATTTCAGTTATTAAAGGAAGAGGGCTACTACAATCCCGTTTCTGTTGGCGATTATTGCCTGAACGTGGCAAAATTCGGTAACGAAAACGGCAGGCATACGGTGGTTGGTCTTGCAGGACTTGGTATGGGAGATTACGCTGTTGCCGCACGGCAGATGACCTCTTGCATCGAGGATGAAAACCTTGTGGTGTTTGTGGACCGTGCAGGCTACGGATTCAGCGACGACACACAGAACGAAATGACGCTTTCGTATATCGTGGAGGATTACCGCAAGGCATTAAAGGCGGCAGGTGTGGAGGCACCGTACGTGCTGATGCCTCATTCCATCGGCGGCGCCTATGCAAACTATTGGGTGAGCAATTACCCCGAAGAAATCGAGGGTGTCTTTTTTGTTGACGGCTCTCAGCTTTCGGCAGACGCTTTCAGTGAGGAAGAGATCGGTAGCGTTGGCCTTGGCGACAGATTTTTGTCTGTTCTTGCAAAAATTGGCTTCAGCAGGCTTGTAATCAGAGATTACTTCTATCACTATCCCGACAACTATTCCCAAAAGGAGCAGATGCTTGGAGATGCGCTGACATATCTTACGCTCGATTCTCTTGCTCCCGTATCCGAAAGCCTGCTTATTGCTAAAAATGCGCAGGATGCTTTCAACGGAATTATCGCAAACGAGGTGCCCAAGCTATACGTCTGTGCAAGCTGGGGAATAGATTCAGTAGAGGATATCATCGAAACGCATCGGTGGATCAACCGACAGATTGAAATCAACCGATTGAATGTTGCTCTGCGTCCTGTCACCGTTGAGGGAAACGAGGAGCTGTTTGAAAGGCAGATTGCCTTATTTCGGGAGGGGAGAGAAAAAACGATTTATCCCTATGCCGAAAAAATGGGCAATTGCGAGGTTGTTTTGCTTGCAGGCGATCATATGATATACGAGCAAAAGCCACTTGAATGCGGTGCCTTATTGAAGGGCTTTCTTGAAAGGCTTGAGGGATAATGCACTTCATTTACAGAGAAAACTTCTTCCGTAGGCAAATCACACGTTCTGCTTCTGTTTTGTCTGCCTCTCTTCGGCTTATATACAATCTGTAAATGCTTTATAATACAGGAGGTATGCGCATGCAGGAAAGAAATCTTCAAATGGCTTATAAAATAGCGGAAGCGGCAGAAAAACATGGCGGCAGAGCGTATTTTGTCGGTGGCTACGTGCGCGATTTTTTGCTTGGCAAGGTGTGCTACGATATTGATATCGAGGTGCATGGCATAGAAGCGGAGGAATTAGAGCGCATATTAAGCGAGCTTGGGGAGTGCGAAAAAGACGGCTGCTTATACGGTGTTTTCAATCTGCAGGGATACAGCCTGGACATCGCCTTGCCCCGTACAGAAATCCGTACCGGCGCAGGTCATCGGGATTTTGCAGTAACGGTGGCGCCCTTTATCGGTACGGAAAAGGCGGCAGAGCGCAGAGATTTTACCGTGAATGCAATGCTTCAGGATGTGTTGACGGGAGAAATCATCGATCATTTTAACGGAAGAGAGCATCTTTCGGCAAGGGTGCTTCGTCACGTAAACGACGGCTCCTTTGCAGAGGATGCCCTGCGTGTGCTTCGCGGAGCGCAGTTTGCTGCCCGTATGGGCTTTTCAATGGCGGAGGAAACAAAGGCGCTTTGTCGCGATATGGATCTTTCCGTGCTTCCGAGAATCCGTGTGATGGAGGAAACCTCAAAGGCTTTGCTTTTTGCGGAAAAGCCCTCGGTATATTTTACGCTTCTGAAAGAAATCGGTCAGCTTTCTGTGCTTTTTCCCGAGCTTTTTGCGCTGATCGGTGTGGAGCAAAATGCCAAGCACCATGCCGAGGGGGATGTGTTCGTGCATACTGTGATGGTGCTGGATGAATGCGCCAAAAGACGTCCGCTTGTGAAGGAGCCTCTGGGCTTTATGCTTGCGGCGCTTACGCACGATATGGGTAAGGCAATCTGCACGGAGCTTGTGGGCGGAGAGATTCATGCATACGAGCATGAAACAAAGGGCTTACCCATTATCGAACGCTTTATGCACCGCTTAACCGATGAAAGGCGGCTGATCGATTACGTGCTGAATATGGCAGAGCTGCATATGAAGCCCAATACGCTGGCGGCGGCAGGCTCTTCCCCCAAAAAGACCAATCATCTGTTTGACCGCTCGGTAGAGCCCTCAGATCTTATTCATCTTGCGGTGGCAGACAGCCTTGGCAAAATCGCTCCACGCCCCTACTACGAAACAGAGCCCTTTTTGTTGGAACGCCTGGAGGTATACAATCGTATCAAGGAGCAGCCCGAGGTTACGGGTGATGATCTGATAGCCGCAGGGCTTAAGCCCGATAAGCGCTTTACCGAGCTTCTGGCATTTGCGCACAAGCTGCACCTTGCGGGAATCGGGAAGGAAAACGCATTAAAGCAAACGCTTGCATACGCAAGAAAGCTGAAATAACAGCAAGCAGATAAGTCCCCTTATTTTTAGGAGGTAACGTTGATGGAAGAGAAGTATACAGCAGAGCAAATGGAGGAGCAATACGTTTTTGTTTCGTATTCGCACGAGGATAAAGAACGGGTAGAGCAAATCATCCGTGCGCTCAGCCGTGTGGCGTGCAGAATATGGTACGACGAAAAAATATCGCCGGGGAATCATTGGAATGAGGAAATTGCCTTAAAGCTGGCGGGGGCAAGAGCGGTGCTGTGGTTTGTTTCGCGCTCGTCCGTTTGCTCGGAATACGTAGCGGATGAGCTAAGCTTTGCCAAAAACAGAAAAATTGCCATTTATCCCGTCTGCTTAGAGGATGCAACCCTTCCCATCGGCTTAGAGCTTTTGCTGGGGCGTGTTCAGCGCAGTGTGAATATCGAAGGCTGTGACCCCATTTCGGCACGGAAAAAGATCGTTTCGCTTTTGCCGAATGAGGTGTTTTTTGCCTGCGATACACCCTTTTATATGAGCAAGCAAAACCTTTTCTACTTTGAAAACACCTCGTGCCCCTTTCCTGAGGGCAGTTATTTTGACGGAGATGAGGATGGCTCGTTTGAAATCTGCGTGCGCAACGACTACACGGGTGAGGTAAAAAGGCTGTACCGCTTCCGCGCAAGACCGATTTATGAGAGCGATTTCCGTATCACTCAAGTAAAGCCGTATTCCGATCGCTTTTTTACCGAAACAGATGAAATCGTGCTGTTTAATGTCACCTTCACCTTTATTTGCAGATATCCTGCAAGCCTTCCCGACTTTGATCTTATGGTTACCTATCTGATCAAGGATATCAATGCGGATGAGCCCTCGCTTTCTGCCGTATACTGGAAGGCAATTCGGGTAAACGGAGAGGAGGAAAGCGCCGACGAAAAAACAAATGCGTTTATCAACGGCGTTATTGAAGATATTGTCAGAGTGCGGTAAAAAAATAACGGTCAGGCACCGTTTGCTTTTTTGCATTGGAAAACAGCAAGGGAGAAGAATATGAAAATCATACATTGTGCAGATATCCATCTCGGCTCAAAAATGGAGTCGAAAATTCCTGCGCAAAGGGTGGAGGAGCGAAAAAGGGAGCTTCGCAATACCTTTTTGCGTATGGTGCAGTATGCAAAAGAAAAGGGTGTTTCCGTCATTCTTCTTTCCGGTGACGTGTTCGATACAGAACGTCCGTTGAAGAAGGATAAGGACTTTTTTTACAGCGTGGTTGAAAGCAACCCCGAAATCGATTTTTTATATCTGAAGGGCAATCACGACAGCGGCGAGGCGTACGGCCGTACGGATATTCCCAATCTGAAGCTGTTTGGAAGAGAGTGGAGCTACTATACCTACGGCAATGTGGTGATTGCAGGCTTAGAGCAGGATGGATCCAACGAGGAAATCAGATATCAGTCGCTTTCTCTGAATAAAGACAACTTGAATATCGTTATGCTGCACGGACAAATCGGCGTGGGCGGGGGTGAAAACACGGTACAGCTGAAAAGGCTTGCCGAAAAGAACATCGATTATCTTGCCCTCGGTCATTATCATTCCTTTACGGAGGGTAAGCTGGACGGCCGCGGCAGCTTTGCATACAGTGGCTGCTTAGAGGGCAGAGGCTTTGACGAAACGGGCGAAAAGGGCTTTGTATTGCTCACGGCAGATGACCGCATGCAAAGTCAGTTTGTGCCGTTTGCAGAGCGCACCATACATTCGGTGCAGCTGGATGTAACCGGCTTCGACAGCGTTTATGCGGTGTGCAGTCACGTTAAAAGTGGCTATCGGCATTCTCCCCGTGATATGATTAAGGTCGAGCTTGTTGGGCAAGCGGCGTTTGATACAGAGGGTATCGAGAAGGACGCCGAGGGCTATCTTGCATCCGATTACTACTGTGTATCGGTGAAAAATCACACGGTGCCCAAAATTGATATTGAGGCGCTCAAAAACGATTTTTCGCTTAAGGGCGAGTTTATCCGCACCGTTTTAAGTGAGGACTCGCTTACAGAGGAGGAAAAATACGAGGTCATAGCCGTTGGCTTAAAGGCACTTAAAAACGGAGAGGTAGATATATGAGAATTGTATCGTGCTATATCGAGGGCTTCGGAAGGCTGTCCAAGCAGAATATCTGCTTCGATCGGAATCTGCAACAGTTCTGTCAGCAAAACGGAACGGGAAAAACGACACTTGCCTCCTTCATCAAGGCAATGCTCTATGGGCTTCCTACCGACGGAAAGGGCAGAAAATTCAACGACCGCAAGCATTTTTATCCCTTTGACGGCGGAAGGTTCGGCGGCAATCTTGTTTTGGAGCACGGCGGAGCAACCTACAAAATCGAGCGATTTTTTGATAGATTAAGCGAAACCAAGGATACCCTTACCGTCTACCGCAACGGCACGCTTACCACAGAGCTTGGTGAAAAAATCGGAGAAAGACTTCTCGGTATCGATCAGGATGCCTTTGAGCGCACGCTGTACGTTACCTCCGATCAGATTGAAATAGAATCCACCGACAGCATCAACGGTAAGCTTGCAAAATACGTGGAAAACGAGGATGAAGAAAGCCTTAAGGAGGCGCTGAAGGCGTTATCCGAAAAGAGAAAAAAGCTGAAGCCAACCCGTGGCGAAAACGGAATGATTCCTTCGCTCAGAAAGGAAATCACCTCGCTTATGTCGCAGATTGCCGATAAGCGTGCTGTTGCAGGCTCGCTGTCTGCAGATTACTGCGCCTTAGCAGAAATGGAACAGCAAAAAAGGGAGCTTCTTGCAAGGCAACAAAAATTATTCAGCACCAAAGCCGTGCTGGCGCAATGGGAGCAATACGAGCAGCTTCTTTCCGGCTCTCATGAGGCGGAGAAGCGGATGCAGACGCTTTTGGTAAAATATCCCAAGGGGTTGCCCGATGCAGAGCAGGCAGCTGCTTTATGTCGGGAGGCAGATGCTCTTTGGCAGGCAAAAGCAAAGGCAGATACCGATAGCGGTACGCACGGGGAGGCATACCTTGCGTTAAAGAAAAAATTTGCCGCAGGCATTCCCTCGGAAGAAGAGCTTCTTTCGGTTAAGGCGGATGCGGAAAGGGAAAAGGAGCTTC
>JAFQWR010000258.1 GCA_017407365.1 Clostridia bacterium | reverse complement strand
GACCGTATCGACCTGCACGTAGAGGTGGATGCCGTAAGCTTCGAGGACCTTCGCTCCGCCAAAAAGGAGGAAAGCTCCGCCGTCATCAAGGAAAGGGTCAACCGTGCAAGAGCGGTGCAGGAGGCACGCTACAAGGGCACGGGCAGGCACAGCAATGCCGAGATGGATGCGGCAGACCTGAAGCGCTTCTGCGAAATTGACGCCGATTGCGAAAGGCTTTTGAAGGAGGCGTTCGATAAGCTGAAAATGAGTGCAAGAGCGTATACGCGCGTATTAAAGGTGGCGCGCACCATCGCAGACATGGCAGGAGAGGAAAAAATCCGCAAGGAGCATCTGATTGAGGCAATCGGATACCGTACCTTAGACCGTAAATATTGGAACTGACGCTTATGATGCTTACACCCGAACAAAAGGGCTGTCTGTTTATCGATTGCTTCCCCGAGATAGAGGGAAGGCGTAAGCAGGCGCTTTATCAGAGATTTGGCAGTGGCGAGGCGTTTTTGCGCGGCTTTGCCGCAAACGGCGCAGAGATTGCAAAAATTGTGGGCGAGCCCGTGTACGCCAAAATGAAGGCGTCGCTGAACCCTCAGTTTATGAATCCCATCATGGAGGATATCGCCGAAAAGGGCATTCAGCTCATCGTGCGCAACGACCCTCTGTTTCCAAGGAGCCTTCTCGTAGCGGAGGATTGCCCCTATATGCTGTACGCCATTGGCGACGCCTCCCTTTTAAGCACCCCCTGTATTTCGGTGGTGGGCGCAAGAGAGGTGGCTGTTGGGCAGCTTTCCACGGTAAAGCAGTTTTCCTCGTGCTTTGCCCGCAACGGCTTTACCGTTGTCAGCGGCATGGCGCTTGGCTCCGATGCCGCCGCACACGAGGCGGCGCTGGATGCGAAGGGCAAAACGATTGCCGTGCTTGCGTGTGGGGTAGACGTCATCTATCCGCCGCAGAACCGTTGGCTGTACGATAAAATCAGGCGAAGCGGTCTGATTGTAAGCGAATATCCGCCCAAGGCGCAGGCAAAGCCCTACCGCTTTCTGGTGCGCAACCGGCTGGTTGCCGCCCTTTCAGAGGCAACGCTCGTCACCTACGCCCGCCAAAAAAGCGGCACGAGAACCACGGCGAACTACGTGGTGGAATACGGCAGGCAGCTGTTTGTGTTGCCGGGAGACGTGGGAAGCGAATTCAGCGAGGGCTGTAATGCGATGATAAAGGAGCTTCAGGGCACGGTGGCGCTCTCGCCCGAGGGGGTGCTTTCCGCCATGGGCAGAACGGCAATCAGCGAGGAGAGCAAGCCTGTTTCCGCACCCACCAAGGAGCTTTTAAGCTATATTCACAAGCAAACGCATATCGAAGAGCTGATACAAAAAACGGGCATGACGCCCTCTCAGCTTTCCGTAGCCCTGTTCGAGCTGGAAATGGCAGGGCTGATAGAGCGCAGAGCGGGCAATTGCTACGCCCGTATCAAATAGATTGCCGCTTTTTTCAGCGGTTTTATTACAGGGTAATGGGGAATACTTTCTTTGTAAAAAAAGGCACATTGTACCCAAAGGAGAAATTGCATGAAACTCGTTATCGTGGAATCGCCCAGCAAGGTGAAAACGATTAAAAAATATTTAGGTCAGGGCTTCACCGTGGATGCATCGGTGGGGCATATCCGTGATTTGCCCAAAAAGAGCCTTGGCGTAGACGTCAAAAACAACTTCGAGCCCCGCTACGTGGTTTCTGAGGATAAAAAAGAGGTCATCAAGCGCCTCAGCGATCTTGCAAAAAAGGCGGAAATCGTCTACCTTGCAACCGACCCGGACCGCGAGGGAGAGGCAATCAGCTGGCACCTGGCAAACGTGCTGAAGCTTGAGCCCGAAAGCTGTGCAAGAATCGTATTCAACGAAATCACCGAAAGCGCCGTAAAGCGTGCCATTGCCGCGCCCCGTCAGATTGATATGGCGCTTGTGGACGCACAGCAGGCGCGCCGTGTGTTAGACCGTCTGGTGGGCTATAAAATTTCACCCTTTTTATGCAAGCAGATTCAGAATAATCTGAGTGCGGGCAGAGTGCAGTCTGCCTGCCTCAAAATGATTGTGGACCGCGAGGAGGAAATCCGCAATTTCGTTCCGCAGGAATATTGGAATATTTATGCGCATCTCAAAAAGCAGGAGGGAAAGGACGCCGACGTCGCCTTCCGTGCACAGCTGATTGAGGCGTTTGGCAAAAAGGATAAAATCGCCAATAAAGAGCAGGCGGATGCCGTGCTCCGTGAGGTAGAGGGCAAGGAGTGGCGTGTTTTCAAGGTCAAAAAGGGCGTTTCCCGCTCGCACGCACCTGCGCCGTTTACCACCAGCACCCTGCAACAGGATGGCTCTGCCAAGCTTTCGCTCACCTCGCCGCAGGTGATGCAGATTGCACAGCAGCTGTACGAGGGCGTAGAGATTGCAGGCGAGGGGCAGGTTGCTCTTGTCACCTACATCCGTACCGACTCCGTACGTGTCAGCAAGGAGGCGCAGGAGGCGGCTCTCAGCTATATCGAGCGCGTATACGGCAAGGAATTTGTGCCCAACAAGCCCAACGTATATCAATCCAAAAAGAGTGCGCAGGATGCCCACGAGGCAATCCGCCCCGTAAACTTAGAGCGCACCCCCGCTTCCATTAAGGATAAGGTGCCCAAAAACGTCTACCGTCTGTATAAGCTGGTGTACGAGCGCTTTCTGGCAAGTCAGATGGCAGAGGCAAAATACAACACCCTCACCGTGGACGTCTCCGCAGGCGCCACCCTGTTCCGTGCAACGGGCAAGAGTCTTCAGTTTGCAGGCTTCACCGCCGTTTACGAGAGCGTAAAGGAGGATAAGGAGGAGGATGTTGCGGCATCCGTAAAAATGCCTCAGCTGGAGGCAGGCGCGCTTTTGCAGCTGATCAAAATGGATAGCGAGCAAAAATTTACCAAGCCCCCCGCACGCTTCACCGATGCAACCCTCGTTAAGGCGATGGAAGAAAAGGGCATCGGCAGACCGAGCACCTATGCATCCATCATCGGCGTACTCAGCAAGCGCAAATATACCGAAAAGGAGCAGAAGTTCATTGTGCCCACAGAGCTTGCCTATCAGGTAAACGCCGTGATGCTGCAATACTTCGACCGCATCGTAGACGTCAGCTTCACCGCCCGTATGGAGGCACAGCTGGATAAAATCGAGGAGGGCGATGCCGATTGGCATAAGCTGATTGTGGATTTCTATCCGTGGCTGCAAAGAAAGCTGGAAAAGGCAGGGGAATCGCTCGTTGAGGAAACGGACGAAATCTGCGAAAAATGCGGCAAGCCCATGCTGCTCCGCTCGGGTAAGTTCGGCAAGTTCCTTGCTTG
>JAFQWR010000257.1 GCA_017407365.1 Clostridia bacterium | reverse complement strand
TGGTCGTAGTGGTCGTGGCTGACTGTTACATAATCAGCCGATACGGGAGGCAGGGAATAGCCCACGTCCCCGTAAGGGTCGGTCACGATGGTTGTGCCTGTGCTTTCAGTCAGAAGAAAGCAGGAATGCCCCAGCCATTTGATCTTCATAGTAATACGATTCCTCCTAAGCGGAATACTCCGCACTAATCATCATCTTTTCGCCTACAAGCTGATCGTCCACATATTGCTTTGCATCCAAAACAATGACGATTCGTTTTTCCGATACCTTTTTTTCGATGCGCTTCGTGTGTGCGCTTTGGGTAAGTATGCCGTAGGGGGTTTGCAGGTCTGCTTTTGTAAGCATTCCTTCAATATAATCCAGCGAAGAGGTAAGCTCACCGCTCCGCTTTACCCTTACGCCCCCGTTGGTGCAAAGAATGCTCGTTGCCGTATTCGAGGACGTGTCGTGGTAATTGATTGCGTACAGCCCTGCTTCCTCAACGACGCTTCCGTCGTAAGAAAACTTGTTGATACGCTTATCCAACTGCGTAAAAATGGTGATCCTTGCCTTTTTCATTCTATATATTATACCGACTTTTTTTGTTTTTGTCCACTAAAACAAAGGCTTTTAAGCAATCTTTGAAAAATTGCGTAAAAATACAACAACGCTCGGATACAAAAAGGGAAAAATCCGAGCGTTGCCGTATAAAAATAAGGAGGGAAATTGGTTTTGTACTCTTTCAAGTACGTGCCTATTATACCACCCCTGTGTGATAATTGTATGATAAAAAAATGAAAGGTGGTTTTATGTTTTGTGAAAGATTTTTCTATGTCAAAAGAAGAAAATTTTCGCTTTTCGCAGGTGGAATTGGGCTTTTGGGGCTCAATTAAGTTGTAAAAAAAGGGGATCTGTGGTACAATAATGCGGAAGTCGTTTTTTCTGAAAAACGGCGTAAGCAGTCTGACACGCAGACAGGACGAATAAGGAGTATCTATGGACATTGCGGCAAAGCTTGCGGCGGAGTTTTCTCTTCGCCCCGACCACGTGGCAAACATTATGGCACTTATCGACGAGGGGAACACCATTCCCTTTATCGCCCGTTACCGTAAGGAAATGACGGGGCATTGCGACGATCAGGTGCTCAGAGAGTTCTCTGACCGACTCACCTATCTGAACAATCTCGAAAAGCGAAAGGAAGAGGTTGCCCGTGCGATTACTGAGCAGGAAAAGATGACGGATGAAATCGCAGAAGCGCTTTCTAAGGCAGAAACTCTGACCGAGGTAGAGGATATTTACCGTCCGTATAAGCAAAAGAAAAAAACACGTGCCTCCGTTGCTATCGCAAAGGGCTTGCAGCCTCTTGCAGATCTCATTCTTGCGCAGGAAATTTCCGATGAGGATTTAACTGCAGAGGCAGAAAAATATATCAGCGAGGAAAAGGGTGTAGCAAGCGCCAAGGAAGCAATCGCAGGTGCGCTGGATATCATTGCGGAAATCATCAGCGATCATGCAGAGCTTCGCAAAAAGCTGCGCTTCTTCCTTACCCGTAACGGCTTGATTTCCTCTAAGTTTGCGGCAAAAATCAAGGACGAAAGCAAAAAGCCCACCTACGAAATGTATGCCGAATACGACGAAGCGGTGTCGGAGGTTCCCTCTCACCGTATTCTTGCATTGAACCGTGGCGAGCAGGAGGGCGTGCTCAGCGTTAAGCTCAGCTTAAACCGTATGCTGGCAACGGGCGTCATCGGCAATGTGTTCTTAAAATCGGGCGGCACCCAGAGGGAAAAGCTCACTGCCACCATCGAGGATGCGTACGACCGTCTGATTTTCCCCTCTATCGAGCGTGAGGTAAGAAGCGAGCTCACCGACAGAGCAAACGAGCAGGCAATCAAAATGTTTGAGGTCAACCTGCGTCAGCTTCTGTTGCAGCCCCCTGTAAAGGATATGGTCACCCTTGGCTTAGACCCTGCATACCGCACGGGCTGTAAAATTGCCGTGGTAGACGCAACGGGTAAGGTTCTGGACACCACCGTTGTTTATCCCACTCCTCCCCAGAACAAAACGGAGGAGGCAAAGGCAAAGCTTCTTGCGCTCATCAAAAAGCACAACGTAGACGTAATTTCCATCGGCAACGGCACGGCAAGTAAGGAATCGGAGATTTTTGTTGCTGAGCTGATTAAGGAATGCCCCCGTAAGGTTTCATATATGGTGGTAAACGAGGCAGGCGCCTCCGTCTATTCGGCAAGCAAGCTTGGTGCAGAGGAATTTCCCGATTTCGACGTTTCTCTGCGCAGTGCGGTTTCCATCGCACGCCGTCTGCAGGATCCCTTGGCAGAGCTGATTAAAATCGATCCCAAGTCGATCGGCGTGGGTCAGTATCAGCACGATATGCCCAAAAACCGTCTGGATGAGGCGTTAAAGGGTGTGTTGGAGGATTGTGTTAACAGCGTTGGCGTAGATCTCAATACCGCAAGCGTTTCTCTGCTTTCCTTTGTTTCCGGTCTGAATGCGGGCATTGCAAGAAATATCGTGGAATACCGTGAGGCAAACGGCAAGTTTACCGACCGCAATCAGCTTCTGAAGGTTGCTAAATTGGGCCCCAAGGCGTTCACGCAGTGCGCAGGCTTTTTGCGTATTCCCCGTGGCGACTGTATTTTTGATAACACCGCCGTTCACCCCGAAAGCTATGCGGCGGCAGAGGCTCTGCTGAAAGCCTACGGCTATACCGATGCGGACGTTGCAGAGCATAATATTTCCGAGCTTCCTCAAAAAATTGCAACCAGCGGTGGCGCAGGCAAGGTTGCCGAATCTGTTGGCGTGGGCGAGCTTACCCTGCAGGATATCGTAACCGAACTGTTAAAGCCCGGTAGGGATATCCGTGACGCCCTTCCTGCACCCATGCTGCGCAGTGATATTATGGATATCAACGACTTAAAGCCCGGCATGGAGCTTACCGGCACGGTGCGCAACGTCATTGACTTTGGTGTATTTGTGGATATCGGCGTGCATCAGGACGGCTTGGTTCACGTAAGCGAAATCAGCGACCGCTTCATCAAGCATCCCAGCGAGGTGTTGAAGGTCGGCGAGGTGGTAAAGGTGCGCGTGCTTGGTGTAGATTTGAAGAAAAACCGCATCTCTCTCTCGATGAAAACGGCGCAAAAGGCAAAAAAGAACGGATAAATTGCGAAAGCAACAAAAAATACTTGCGTTATCCGATGTTTTTCGGTATAATATAATCAGTCCATTACGGAGGTACTATTTATGACTTTTGAAAAAGTAAAAGCTTTATTGGCTGAACAGCTGAACGTAGATCCCGCAAAAATTACTCCCGAAAGCGAAATCATCGCTGATCTTAAAGCAGATTCTCTGGACGTGTTCCAGCTGCTGATGACGGTAGAAGAGGAATTCGGCATCACCGTGCCCGATGAAAAGGCGCAGGAGCTGAAGACGGTTGGCGACATCGTTGCTTTTGTGGAAAGCTTAAAATAATAGCGTACTTAAGGCGTGGAGCTTGCTCTGCGCCTTTTTTATTTCAATAAATGAAAAAGGATAAAAAAAGAGAGAACAGGAAATCTTCTGCTCTCTCTTTTTTTTTGTTTAACGATTATACTTCCTGGAAGTTTTCCTTGCCTACGCCGCATAAGGGGCAAACCCAATCATCGGGCAGATCTGCAAAGGGGGTGCCGGGTGCGATGCCGTTGGCCTCGTCGCCTACTGCAGGGTCGTAGCTGTAGCCACAGATCTGGCAAACATAAATGCTGTCGTTCATAGTAATAATCTCCTGTTATTGTTTATTTATTTTACGTCCGTACGAACGTACTTCAACTGTTTTTTGCGATCCTCAAAATAGATCTCGTAGCGATCGGGATACTCGTATAAAATATAACGGGGATCCTGCTGTACGCGGTAGATTTTGGGGTATCCGTCCTTCTTTTCCGCCGTGGGCTTGGGCAGGGGAATGCGCTCGGGCTGAGGCATTTCGCTTTGCTTCTCCTGAGGCGTAAGAGGCGCAATCGAAAGAGCAGAGGGCTGCTCGGCAGGGCGAGGTGCTTCCGCCGCGGGCACCATGATTGCTTCCGCAGGTGCGGGTGCCGCAGGGCGCAGGGGCTCTGCATACGGGGGATATACGGCAGGGCGGGGTGCTTCTGCCACCGGTGTGGGTGCTTCCGCAGGTGCAGGCTGAGCCGCAGGTGCTTCCGCTCCGTAGTAGGGCGAGGCAGGCGGCGGATAAGCCGCAGGTGCAATAGGGGTAGCCACGGGGTGAGCCACAGGCTGCACGATGGGTGCCACCATGGGCTGAGGCGTCGGCTGAGCCATCGGCACGTAATACGCCGCCACGTTGGGCTGTGCATAGGCGGGGATGTTGTTTTGCAGGGCACGTTCCCTTTCTTCAACAGCCTTTTCCCGCTTTTTCAGCTCGTTTTCCCATGCCTTCAAATCGTAGCGGATATCCTTCTTGCTGACGTTTTTCACAAACAGCGCAAAGGCAAATATCACCGAAAGGGCAAGCCCCACGTAAAAGAGAATCTGATACAGCGGTGTTTGAAACACAGCGCCCTTGGTGATCAGGTTCACGGCAAATGCTATGGCGAAATAGCATAGGGGAATAAACAGACCGAACATTTTAAGCAAAAAGAAAATCAGTCGGATAATTCCCGAAATAAATGCCCAGACAGAACGCAATACGTTCATCGAATGATATCCGTCCCCATGTATTTACGTAAAACCTCGGGCACGGTAACGGAGCCGTCCTCGTTCTGGAAGTTTTCCAAAATAGCGGCGGTGGTTCTGCCGATTGCAAGACCGCTGCCGTTTAAGGTAGCAACGAGCTTCGCCTTTTTCTCGCCGGTAGGACGGTATTTGATGTTGGCGCGTCTTGCCTGATAGTTTTCAAAGTTCGAGCAGGAGGAAATCTCTACGTATCTGCCGTAGGAGGGCATCCATACCTCGATATCGTATGTTTTAGCGGAGGAGAAGCCGGTGTCGCCCGTGCAGAGCAGGCTTACGCGATAGGGCAGACCGAGAAGCTGCAGAATTTTTTCTGCGTCGTTGGTTAAGGATTCCAGCTCTGCGTAGCTTTGCTCCAAGGTGCAGAACTTCACAAGCTCTACCTTGTTGAACTGATGCAGACGGATAAGACCTCTGGTATCTCTGCCTGCGCTGCCTGCCTCGCCGCGGAAGCAAGCGGTGTAGGCGGTGTATTTGATGGGCAGATCTGCCTCGTCCACGATTTCGTTTCTGAGCATATTGGTTACGGGAACCTCAGCGGTGGGAATCATGTAAAGGTCGGTGCCCTTAACGGCGTACATATCCTCTTCAAACTTGGGCAGCTGACCGGTGCCGATCATGCTGTCGCGATTGACCATAAAGGGAGGAAACACCTCGGTATAGCCGCTTTCGGTGTGCGTATCCAGCATAAAGTTCATGATGGCACGCTCTAAACGGGAGCCAAGACCCTTGTAAAGAGCAAAGCGTGCGCCCGAAATTTTAACTGCGGTGGGGAAGTCCAGAATGCCAAGGCTTTCGCCGATTTCCCAATGCGCCTTGGGTGCAAAGGAAAACTCCGTGGGGGTGCCGTAGGTGCGGACGGTTACGTTGTCTGCATCGTCCTTACCGATGGGCGTGGTGGGAGAGGGAACGTTGGGGATCGCCAGAACGGCTTCCTTTAACGCCACTTCAACCTGAGCAAGCTCCTCGTCCAGCGTTTTGATTTCCTCGCCGAGCTTTTTGCCGAGCTCTACGTATTCCTCAAAGGGACGCTTTTCGATGCGTGCGCGCTTAACCTCCTCGCTCGAGCGGTTTTTCTCTGCCTTTAAGGCTTCCACCTTACCGATGATGGCGCGGCGCTTTTCGTCTAAATCAACGACCTTCTGCACGTCGTAGCTGCCGCTACGGGTTGCCATTGCCTGTTTTACTGCTTCTGCGTTTTCACAGATAAATCTGACGTCTAACATAATGGTATCTCTCCGATTTTATCATATCGTTTGCCTTATATTATAGCCTATTTTTGCCTTTTTGTGAATAATTTTTACCCCCTTTTTCGTAAATTTGAAAAACTTTATTGGGGGAAATTTTTTTTTGCCCCTTGCGTGCTTTACAGTAAGGGCTGAAAATGCTATAATAGTATACGGAAAAACAGGAGGCTATATGAAGTTATACAATACCTTAAGCCGCACGAAGGAGGATTTTGTACCCATCAAGGCAAACAAAGTGGGCATGTATTCCTGCGGACCGACCGTTTACAACTACGCACATATCGGTAATTTACGTACCTATATTTTTATGGATCTCATTCGCCGTGCCTTTGAATACGAGGGCTACAAGGTGAAGAGCGTGATGAACATCACCGACGTTGGCCATCTTCTGTCGGATGCAGACGATGGCGAGGATAAAATGGCAAAGGCTTCCAGGGAGCAAAAGAAAACCCCCTACGAAATTGCCGCCTACTACACGGAGGTGTTTTTCCGCGATCTCGAAAAGCTGAACATTGCACGCCCCAACCTCACGCCCAAGGCAACGGAGCATATTCCTGAAATGATTGCCTTTGTTGAAGGGCTTCTGGAAAAGGGCTATGCCTACGAGATTGAGGACGGCATCTATTTTGATATTGCAAAATTCCCCGAATACGGCAAGCTTTCCCGCGCAGACGTAGAGGAGCAGATTGCAGGCGCACGTGTAGAGGTCAACACGGGCAAGCGTCATCCTGCCGATTTTGCGGTATGGAAGCACGCACCCAAGGAGCACATCATGCAGTGGCAAAGCCCGTGGGGTATGGGATATCCCGGCTGGCATATCGAATGCTCTGCCATGAGTAAAAAATACCTTGGCGAAACCTTTGATATTCACAGCGGCGGCGTCGATCATATTCCCATTCACCACGAAAACGAAATTGCGCAGAGCCAGGCGCTCACCGGTAAAATTCCCGCAAACTACTGGATGCACGGCGAGTTTATGCTGGTAAACGGCGGCAAAATGAGCAAAAAGCTGGGCAATACCTACACCGTTGCACAGCTGGAGGAAATGGGGTATTCTCCCATGGTATTCCGCTATTTCTGCCTGAATGCGCACTACCGCAAAAAGCTGAATTTCACCTTTGAGGGCTTAGACGGCGCAAAGGTCAGCTACGAGCGCTTGCTTGCCGCAGTATATCAGCACAAGGTGGGCGCGGCGCAGGCAGATGAAGGCCGCCTTGCAGAGTTTAAGGCGCAGTTTGCCGCCGCAATAGACGACGACCTCAACCTTCCCCTTGCACTCGGTATTTTATGGACGCTTGTAAAGGAGCCCAAGAGCAAGGCGGTTTACAGTCTGATTATGGAAATGGATTCCGTTTTCGGGCTTTCGCTGGATAAGGCAGAGGCGCCCGAGGCTGAGGCAGAGGAATATCCCGAGGAGGTCAAGGCACTTGCTGAGGAGCGTTATCAGGCGCGTAAGGCAAAGAATTTTGCTTTGGCAGACGAGCTTCGCGGCAAAATTGCAGCGCTTGGCTACGAGGTTAAGGATACCGCCGCAGGGTGGGAGCTTTCCAAAAAGTAAGGTATGAAAAAAATACTGATGATTGCAACGGGCGGCACCATTGCTTCCCGCGCAGGTGCAAACGGACTGACGCCGCAGATGACGCCCGATGAGGTGCTTGCGTGCGTGCCCGAGATTCTTTCCTTTTGCAGTGTAGACAGCCTTCAGCTGTTTAATATCGACAGCACCAATATCACGCCCGATCATTGGCTCAGGCTTGCCGATTGCATCAGGCAGAATTACAGCGCCTACGATGGCTTTGTCATCTGCCACGGCACCGACACCATGGCGTACACTGCGGCAATGCTTTCCTATCTTGTGCAGCATTCGCCCAAGCCCATTGTTCTCACGGGCTCGCAAAAGCCCATCGATATGGGCGATACCGATGCGCGCGTCAATTTAAGAGATAGCTTTTTTTACGCCGCATCCGATTTTTCTGCAGATGTAGTCATCGTGTTTGAGGGCAAGGTGATTGCAGGCACGCGAGCAAAAAAAATACGCACCAAAAGCTACAATGCCTTTGACAGCGTGGATTTTCCCATTCTTGCACGCATCTACGAGAGTAGAATTGTGCCTTATATCGTAACGCCAAAGGCGGCGGCGCCTGCGTTTTTTGATAAGCTCAATCCCCGTGTTGCGCTTCTCAGCTTAACCCCCGGTATGCGCGGTCAGATATTGGCCGCCTACTTTAACTGCAACGATGCCGTTGTGCTTTCGGGCTACGGCTCGGGCGGTGTGCCGGAGGGTGAATACTACGGCTTCTACGACGTGCTTTCCGCTTGGTCAGGCAAGGGCAAAACGCTTGTTGTCACCACGCAGGTTGCGCATGAGGGCAGTGATATGAGCGTGTATCAGGTGGGTAGAGAGCTGAAAAGCCGCTTTGATTTGTTAGAGGGCTTTGCGCTCACCAACGAGGCAATCATCACCAAGCTGATGTGGTGTATGGGGCAGACAAACGATCACGAAAAAATCAAGGAGCTGTTCTTTACCACAGTAAACTATGATAGAATAGGATAAAAAATAACGCTTGCAGCATTGCAGGCGTTTTTTTTGTGCTTGATATAATGCCCGACAGGCGGCGAGCAAGCAGAGTCTTTTATGCCTTAAACGTACTAAAAGGTGTCTACCATTCTCGATATCATTTTCTTTTGACTTCTGCTCGATCAAATTTGATCTTAAAGGTGAAATCTTCGGGGAATGAATCAAAATCTTGTAAAGCTATCTCCAAGATGTAATAGTCATCTTGTTCACTCAGCATATCTGCCAACCACCAAATTGTTTTCCTGCCTTCGAGAGATATGTCTGGCGTTAAAATCTTGTAGTTGTAAAGGCGGATTTCTTCCACGGAGGTGTCGTAAAGTGCGCCTTTTGCGTTTATTTTTAACACCAAGAGATTTCGATTGTATTTGCTTTTTTCTCCGATAAATTTGTTATAATCAAATGGAAATTCAAACGATTCAACACCTACAATGCCCGCATCGTGAAGTCCGGTTGTCCAATACCAGTCGGGATGATGAGATGCATATTCTCTACTTTTTGCCATCACAATTCTCCTTTGCGGTTTTACAAGAAGCAATTAACATTACGCGTAAAGAAGTACATTTGGATGATAATGCTTTGAAAGTTTGCTCATCAATATACTTTGTTCGGTATAACAATTCAAGCCAATATCCTGTTTCACTTGCTTCTTTAAGGGCAATTTCAAATTTTGAAATAAAATCCCTCGTGCCTTGTGCATACTGTGCTTCATGAATGTTTGCACCAATTGAGGTGCCGCTTCTGCCTATTTGGTTTGCAATGATTGTTTCGTGATTAGCTTTTAGAAACTTAACGAGGTTTATTATGTCAACGGAGAAGTCCATTGAAAGTTCGACGAGTTTGTTTTCTTTCATAGCTACACCTCCTATCACCGCTATTATACTACAAAATCAGTTGTTTGTCAAATGATGCATCGCCTGCGGCGATATGATGCATTTGCTTCGCAAATACGATGTTGCTCCACTTCGTTTCGCAATGATGCGATGTTTGCCCCAATGTGCCGTCAGGCACACATCATTAGGCGAAGCCGTCATCATAGGGCGAAGCCCTGCATCATTTGTCGCAGGCAAACATCATTCAAAAAACGCACCTTTGTCGGTAGACAAAAGTGCGTTTTTTGCTGTGTAAGGACTATAAAAAAGATATTTTCGGCCGTTTTGCGTATGACTTCGAACTCT
>JAFQWR010000256.1 GCA_017407365.1 Clostridia bacterium | reverse complement strand
TGTTCTTCCCCACGGTATCAACGTAATATCCCTTACACCAAAATTCGCGGTTTCGGTATGCGAACTTCATATTTCCAAATTTTTGGAATATCAGCAGTGCACTTTTCCCTTTGAGGTATCCCATGAACCCCGAAACGCTCATTTTGGGCGGGATACTGACCAACATATGTATGTGATCCGGGCAAACTTCTCCTTCTATTATTTCTACTCCTTTCCATTGACAGAGCTTTCGTAGTATCTCTCGTATCTCTAATCGCTTTTCTTCATAAAATACTTTTCTTCTGTATTTTGGCGCAAATACAATATGGTACTTGCAATTCCAGCTCGTATGTGCTAAACTATTATTGTCTATGGTCACCTTTTTCATAGATAAATCCTCCAAATATGCTTTTTAGTTTCGACTGGCAGGTCTTTTCTATTATAGCATATTTGAAGGATTCTTTCTCACCGGTTAACCTCTTTTCAACCACGCGACTATCGCGTGGTTTTCTTTATACAAAAAACGCTCCTGCGGCAAAGCCAACAGGAGCGCTATATAACGTTTTATTTTTGACGAAAGAAAATCAGTCCTCTACCGCCTTACAGATTTTACTTGCAATGAAGCACAGCAAAAGCCCTACAACCAAGGCGATTATGCCAATCGTTTTGCCTGCACCAAACAGACCTGCAATACCGAACAGACAGACAAAGATACCCACACTGCCCATAATATTGCCGATATAGAAAAACTCCTCTAACGCCTCGTCGTGCCTGAACAGATAAATGATATCACGGAGCAGATACCACACAATGCGGATGGGGATAATCAACGTTAAGAAAACCCATACGAGGCCTGCGGCAATAATTGCCTGAGCAATACCGGAATCGCTTTCCTCGTATTCGTTGACAACGGTGCCGTTGCGGAGAACGGTTACGATAACTGAGGACGCGCAGGAGATTTTTGCGGCAAGGAAAACCCTTACCACGACTCTGCCGTCACGCCACAGATAGACGAACCAGCCAAGGATCATCAGCATGGCATAGAAGGTCAGCCAGTTATACACGTTGAAGATACCGGTGCCCTTTTCCTTTACCGCCTGCAAACAGACCTTGCCCACAGCGCCCACAACCTCAAGCGGCTCAAGATTCAGTATTTTGCCCTCGGGGTGCTTCAGCTTCAGATCGAGCGCAAGAAAATATCTGCCCGAGGGAAGCGCACCTGCCTCTTCAGAGCCAAACACCAGTGTAACGGTGGTTGCACTGCCCTTGGTTACATCAAACGCCTCCGAGCTGTTGCGCTTATTGGCGGCGGCAACCGATAGGCTATCTACATGCACCTTACTTGTGGAATCGATAAAGGTGTATTGCTGATCCTGGAAGGAGCCTACCTCCTGTTCACTCATCAGAAGAAAGGTGACCGTGCCCAACCAAGGGCCGTTTTCCATTTCAGCCAAAAACTCATCGTGACGCTCGTCCAGATGCTCGCCCATTACGTCGTGGATAAAATTGGACGAATAGGTGATATTCTCAAAGCCAAGCCTTACGGTGATGTCGTTATACTGCGTACCGCTTTGCGTGATGTCGAACACAAGCCTGCCGTTTGCCTTTTCGTATGTAGCGGTGGCTCCGTTGCCGGTTACGATCTCTACGGACGCACCCTCCTCGGAATCGGCAAAATTGATACCGTCGGTGACAAAATCCTGCAAGGAGGTCAGCACGCTTGTAAGTGCAAATACAAGCACAAGCATAACCACCTTGACAATCAGCATTGTTAAATGCTTAAAGCGAGTCATAATTTCCTCCCCTGACCCTTTTTCTGCACGGGGATACCCCCACGCAAGAGCCCGATACTACAAAATCGGGTGTCTTCCCTTTTATTATAACACATCTGCTTTCAGAAAGCAATGCTTTTCTAAAAAAAACATCCTTTTCCCTTTGGCGCAACCTTTGACTCAGACAAGAAGAGGCAAGAGCCTTACCGGATAGATCAATACTCGCAGTATTTTATCCAGAGGAATGCTTCGCCTACCAAACCGCCTGCACCCCCGAGAGCAAGAATACCCGCAACGGTGAACGACTGCGCCTGCGCAGAGCCCGCCACGATTTCGACAGACTCAGTGGGCACGGCTGCCCAGCCAAGGACGAAGCCGCAGATGGCGGCGGTAAGGCAGATACGGCACAACGCCATAATAAAGGCAGGGCCGTCCCATGCGGACTTGAGATTTCTGAAGGATGCAATCAGCCACCAGACGGCGTACACCAAGGAAAGCAACACACAGATATACTTATAAAAGCCAATCAGGGCGCCACCGAAGGTAAGACCAAGAATGATACCTGCGCTGGGAAGCCACTCCATAAATTCCCCGTCGTTCAGGATAACAATCAGCCCTGCAAATACCACCATACAAAGCGCGTAAGGAATGAGCAGCTTGAATCTGTTGCTGAAATCGACGGCACCGTTTTCCTTAAAGGGAAGAAGCATCGAAATGCTTCCGCTTGCCACACGAAACATCACAATGGCAAACCACACCAAAAAAATGGCACCCAGAATATGCACTACTGTTTTTTTCTTTTCCAATTTTCTTCCTCCCAAAGCATCACTGTATCTACTGTGCTTTACAAGTATTATACCATTTTGTGACGGTTTATGCAACTTATTTTTTTACCGTTCACGCAGAATTGCAAAAAACACAGAAAAAAACGGCTATTTCTCCCCCGTTTTCACTTTTTACCTGTGTAAAGGGTAAAAAAAAGCCCCCTCACGGAAAAGGGGCCCTGTATTTTTGTAAACGCAAACGCACGAAGCGTTTACCTGTTATTCTTCACGGTTGCCACTCGCCCTCTTCATACGAAGATAAAACACCACAGAGGCAATCACATCCACGCAGAAAACAACCTGCAACAAAACAAACAGCAGGGCGGTTTTCTTTTCGGTAAGCCCCTCACGAACGGCGTTTATTGCCGATGCAAGCAGTAAAAGCCCCGATAGAACGAGCGAAAAGCAATCAAACAAGAACAAGCCGACGGTAAACGGAAAGGTGAACACCGTGGTAAAGAACAAAACGCCAAGCACAAAAATAACGGTGTATGCGGGAACCTGAATCAGCTTTACAACCATTGCGCATTTTGCCAGCGAAAGAGCATCCCACCTTTTGTAGACGCTTACGGCAAAGCAGATGGCGCTGATTAAGCCTGCAAGCACGCAATACAAAAAGAGCGCACCGATCAGCGCCCATGCGTTGCTCCCGAAAATCTGCTCCATAATAAAGGTGAAAAACGGAAGCTTCGCCGAAAAAAAGATGGTTGCCAGCGCAAACAGCACCAGATAAGGAAGCAGAGCCATAGGAAGCACAAGCCAGATTCTTTTTTTATTCATACCTACCTCTCCTTAAAAACAATACAACTCAGCGCAGCGAGCCTTTTCTGCATCAGAGCCTGTGGGAGGGCTTACAAAAGCCGCAATGCAAGCAAAAGGTTTTTAGCCGATAACCCTGACGAGCATCGAAATCAGAAAGCATACTGCCGCTATCACAAGAAAAAGCACAACAAGCACCTTGTTGACCGTTTCCCATACGGGAGTTTTTACTGCGCCCGATTCCTCATATTCCTTTTTTGCTCTTGCCTTAGCGGCACGGATATAGGGCATACCGAACGCAAGAAACAGCAAACCAAGTGCAATCAGCGTGGGTGAAACAAGCAGCCAATAGATGCCGTCCGGCGAAACGCCGTTTGCAATTCTGCGGTATTCCGCAAGGAAGTTGGGCACCATACAGATAGCTGCAAGAACCAGATACAGCACATTCAGCGGCTTTTTGAGAAGCGCACCGAGCGCAGGGGGATTGCAATCTGCCTCCTCCTTTTTTTCTGCCCTTTTGCGCTTTGCCCTTTTTACCTCCGCCTTTTTGTGCTTGATGGGGTTGAGCCCCCTACCCTCTTCCCCTTTGGGCTTTACCGCCTCGGGTGCCTTTGGTTGGGGCACGGTGGGTGTGGTGGAAATCTCCCCCTCTCCTACCTGCGCCCTGCCACAGCTCGGGCAAAAGGCGGCATTTTCCTCTATTTCGTTACCGCAATGCTTACATTTCATAGCACTACCTCTTCTTTGAAATTTATATCCATTATATTCTATTGCACCTGCTTTGTCAAGCGAAACACCCACGCCGCGCATAATAGCAGGCGAAGGTGCATATACCGCTTGAAAAGGGCTTATTCGGTGAGAATACGCAGTGCCTCGCTGTATTTTGCGTTGCGCCTTTGCGCCCATTCGTCAACGGTATCCAGGCGGGTAAGATCGCTGTTGTGCTGTAAATCGGCAATTTTTACCTGCTTCGCAATGGGGTTATGCTTGATTTTTTGCACGTATTCCATATACGGCACGCCCTCCTCATGCGTCAGAAGCGCAAGCACCTCCACCGCCTCGCGGGGAAAGCCCATTTCTGCAATGTCCTGCAACGAAAGAGGGGTATCCTCTACCACGTCGTGCAGAAGCGCACATACAACTGCAATTTCGCTATCCATCTGCTCTGCCAGATGAAAGGGATGAAAAACGTAGGGCAAGCCCGTTTTATCCACCTGATTTTTATGCGCCTCAAAGCACAGCTTAAGCGCCTTTTTGGTAAGCGGTGTGTAAATCATATTTTATCTCCCGTATGTATTACTTGTACCGTAAAAAAAGGAAGCCGCAAAAGTGCGGCCTCCCGTATGAAAGCACCTTTTTTCTTGCGCTTTATTTTTCTTTATTCCTCTTGCTGTGCAGCTGATACAGCTCCTCCACCGCAAAGGCAAGCTTGGTTACCACGTTTTGCTTGGTGGGGTAGCAATAGAAGGAATCCTCCTCGGTAGAGATATCCACGCAATCGAACGGCTTTATGTAGCAGTAGTCGTATTCGATATGCAGGCTGTTGGTCTGCAGGGGCGTACGGGAAACCACATACGGCTGATCGCGGTAGAAGCCCTCAAGCACAAAGCCCTTTTCAGGGTCGTGCGTAAGCCTTGCCTTACCCAATTTTTCAAACCGCCAGCAGCGCGGCAGGGAATACACCTCTACCTCGTCCTCAAAGGAATATTCTCCCTTCAGAATCTGCTCGCGCACCTGCTCTCTTTCCCAACGGAACCAATCGGGCACGTGCGAAAACTCCGTTTCGCCCTCCGTAGCCTCTAAGGTGCCGTCCTCGTTTAAGCGCCAGCGCTTGCCGCATTCCTCGCAGAAAATCTCTGCACCCTTGGAAGCCATCTTCGATTCCGTTTTGCAATGGGGGCACTGATACAGAATTTTGTGCATACCCTCTGCACGGAACTCCTCTGTGATGCGGATGCCGTTTTCCCTCTGATATTGGTATTCGTCGTAGGTCATTGCCTTTTGGATTGCGGCATTGATTTCGTCCACCGACATCTGCGCCACCTGCTCTGCCGTAAGAATCTGCGTAACGGTGGTATGCAGGGGCACCTTGCGCTTTTTGCGGAAATTCCAGAAGGGGGAATGCAGATAGTTGCCGTGATGCAGAGCAATCACCACGGGAACCTTATTCATTTTTACGATTTTCCCGAGAGATTCCGGCATATACGAGGTAATGCCACAGGGAGAATAGCGTGCC
>JAFQWR010000255.1 GCA_017407365.1 Clostridia bacterium | reverse complement strand
CGCGGTCACGTGCTTGTTTTGAACAAGCATGCCGAGGCTCCCGGTGAGGTTACCTATAACCTTGGCACGGGCAGAGGCTACAGCGGTCTGGAAATGATTGCAGCAGTCTCGAAGGCGTGCGGCAAAGAGCTTCCCTATAAAATCACCGAGCGCAGACCCGGTGACATCGCAGAGTGCTATGCAGATTGCTCTCTTGCAAAGGCAGAGCTTGGCTTTGAGGCAGAATACGGCATCGATGAGATGTGTGCCGATCTGTGGCGCTGGCAAACGCAGAATCCCAACGGATACGGGGAGTAATACATGAAGCTTGGCATTTCTACTGCAAGCTATTTCGGTAAGCTTTTAACGGAGGATTCCTTTGCCCCCATACGGGAGCTTGGGCTCGATGTCTGCGAGGTGTTTTTAACCACGTTCAGCGAGCTTTCTCCTTCGTTTTGTGCGCTTATCAAGGAGCGTATGCAGGGGGTGCGTGCGCATTCCATACACACCCTCAACACGCAGTTTGAGCCTCAGCTTTTTAATCTTGCCGAAAGAACGCGCAAGGATGCAGAGGTGTTTTTCCGTGCCGCATTGCAAACGGCAAGGGATATAGGCGCAACGCACTATACCTTTCACGGCCCCACACGCCTGAAAAAAAGGGACGATAATTTTAATTATGCCGTTCTTGGCGCACGGATGCAGGAGCTTTGCGACATTGCCGCAGAGTACGGGGTTACGATGTGCTACGAAAATGTTTTCTGGGCATACTATTCCTTCCCCGGATATTTTTCTTCCCTTAAGCAGTACGTGCCCTCGCTGGGTGCCTGCCTTGATATCAAGCAGGCAATGCGCAGCAAAAAGCCGTATGAAAAATACATCGAGGATATGGCAGGGAGCATAAAAACGGTGCATCTGTGCGATTACCGTGCAGATGGCTCGGTATGCCTTCCCGGAGAGGGTGTTTTCGATTTTTCCGAGCTCTTTCAGCGCCTGAACGACGCAGGCTTTAACGGTGTTGCCATGCTGGAAACATACGCGGAGGAAAATCAGACGCAGGAGGATCTTCTGCGTTCGTTAGATTACCTGCGTAAGGCATCACGCGGCTTGCTTGTATAAGCAAAAAATCAGTATTTATCGGGCAGCTGCCCGTACGTTTTATTACCATTGGAGGTTATCGCAAAATGAACAATGTAAATTCTTTCCGTTTTGATTATAATAATATGCTTGCGGAATTTGTAGGCGAAAAAGAGGGCTTTCAGCCCTCCGAGCTTGCCGCATTAAAGCCCGAGCTGGATAAAGCCTACGCTACGGTAGAGGCAGGCAGAGGCAAGGGCATGATGGGCTGGATGGATCTCCCCTACAATCAGGGTGAAATCGTAGCAAAAATCAAGGATTGCGCAAGCCGTATCCGCAGCAAATGCGAATATTTCGTGGTTCTTGGCATCGGTGGCTCCGCTCTTGGTCCCACGGCAGTATTTACCGCACTTTGCCACTTAAAGCACAACGATCTGCCCAAGGAAAAACGTGGCGGCGCACCCAAATTCTACGTTGAGGATAACGTAGACCCCGAGCGTATGCAGGCGCTTTTCGATGTCATTGAGCTGGATAAAACGGTGTTCAACATCATCACCAAAAGCGGCGCAACGAGCGAAACGATGGCGCAGTATCTTGCCGTTATGGATCGCTTAAAGGCTGCCTACGGCGAGAATATTGCCGACCACGTGGTTGCTACCACCGATGCAAAGAAGGGTAACCTTGTCAAGCTGGTGGCAAAGGAGGGCTTCGAAAGCTTTGTAATTCCCGATGGCGTAGGCGGCAGATTCTCTGAGCTTTGCCCCGTAGGTCTTTTGCCCGCGGCTGTTCTTGGCATCGATATCGACGGCCTGCTTGAGGGTGCGGCTGCTATGGATGCAAAATGCAAGGAGGCAGACTACACCAAAAACCCTGCACTGATGGCTGCTGCTCTTTCGTATCTTTCCATGCAAAAGGGTAAAAACATCTGTGTTATGATGCCTTATGCAGATTCCCTGCGTTATATGTCCGACTGGTTCTGTCAGCTTTGGGGAGAATCCCTTGGCAAGGCAGTGCATTTAGACGGCTCTCCCGCCTTTGTGGGGCAGACGCCCGTTAAGGCGCTTGGTGTTACCGACCAGCACAGTCAGGTTCAGCTCTACACCGAGGGCCCCTTTGATAAGGTTATCACTTTCCTTGCCCCCGAGGCATACCGCACGGAATACGTAATCCCCACCGGCTGTGAGGATATCCCCGACGTAGGCTTCCTGGGCGGACATACCTTTAACGAGCTGATTACCGCAGAGCGTATTGCAACGGAGTATGCTCTTACCAAGAGCCAGCGCTTAAACAACACCATTCTTCTGGGTGAGGTAAACGCAAACACGGTTGGTCAGCTGCTGTACTTCTTCGAAATGCAAACGGCTTACACGGGTGCAATGCTGGGTATCGATACCTTCAATCAGCCCGGTGTAGAAGAGGGTAAAAATGCTACGTATGCCCTTCTCGGTAAAAATGGCTACGAGGCAAAGAAGCAGGAGCTTGATGCGAAGCCTGCAAAAAGGGCAGATTATATCATCGGTTAATCAATGGAATTCTACTACGAAAGATTAAATATGAAGGAGAAGGAGCTGTATCGGGAGGTTTGCATTGGCTTGCAGAATATGCGGCAGCAAATCACCGTAAGGCTTCCGATCGTTGCCAATGTAGACGTGCAAAGGGTGATGGATTATGTAATCATGGATCATCCGGAATATATCAGCGCACGTGTAGAGGGTAGCTCCTGCTCTCTGATGCTGGGGCAGCTGACGCTTCGCTTCAACTACCTGCTTTCTGCCGCTGAGGCAAAAAAAAGACTTGCCGTTATGGAGGCAAAGGCGCAGGAGGCAGTCAGGCTGTGCAAGGGGTACTCTCCCTACTTAAAGGCAATCAAGCTGCACGATTATCTTGT
>JAFQWR010000254.1 GCA_017407365.1 Clostridia bacterium | reverse complement strand
TTTCGCACCCTCTTTTGTTTTTGTGTTATTTGCAACATAAATTACCACAAAATATGTGCAAACATCACAAATTGTTGACAAATGTTTATAAAAAAGTTCAAAAATTTACCAAAAATCGTAGTATATATTTCATAAAATGCTGTTATACTATAAGGTAGTACAGTATTAATTATATGTAGGAGGAAAGCGCGTGGTTATTACTGATATTAAAGTAAGAAAAACTTTTGACGAAAGCCCGATGAAGGCGATCGTATCAGTAACCTTCGACAACCAGCTTGCAGTTCACGACATCAAAGTAATCAACACTAAAGAAAAACTGTTCATTGTGATGCCCAGCAGAAAGAACCCCGATAACACGTACCGTGATATCGTACATCCCATCAATGCAGAGTTCAGAGCATCACTTGAAAAAGCAGTTATTGAAGCTTATGAAGCTAAGCTCGCCGAGGAAACAGAAAACTTTGCCGTCGGCAGCACAGCAGAATGATTTTTCTTATAAAAAAACAGGCTTTGTCCGTGATATTATTCAATGGGCAAAGCCTTTTTTTATTCAGTTAAGCTTATCAAGTATAACCTGTTTGCTTCTTACGCCCACTTCTTTTGCGACAATTTCGCCGTTTTTCATAAACACAAGAGTCGGAATACTCATTATTCCGAACTGCTGTGCAAGCTCGGGCTGTTCGTCAACGTTTATCTTGCATACCTTAGCCTTTCCTTCGACCTCGTTTGCAATCTCGTCAACGATAGGGGAAAGCATACGGCAAGGACCGCACCAGGTTGCCCAGAAATCAAGCAGTACAGGAACGGTAGAATTGATAACCTCTTCGTTGTAATTTTCTTTTGTTACGGTAATAACAGCCATATTTTTCTCCTTTTTTATTTAAACTGTTTTTATTATCCCCCGAAAATCGGGGGATAATTCGTATTATTCTTACTTAAGTGCAATAGCTTCCTTTGCTTTTGCTACGATATCGTTTGCAGTAAGACCATACATCTCGAGCAGGGGCGGAACCTTTCCGCTTCTGCCAAACTGGTCCATAACGCCGACCTTCTTTACGGGAACGGGGCATTCCTCTGCCAAAGTCTCGCAAACCGCACTGCCGAGACCGCCGATCACGCTATGCTCTTCAGCAGTAACGATAGCACCTGTTTCCTTTGCAGCCTTAACAAGGATATCCTTGTCGATGGGCTTGATCGTAGCCATGTTGATCACTCTTGCGCTGATGCCCTCTTCTGCGAGCTTGTCCTTTGCGATGAGAGCCTGCTCAACCATAAGACCGTTTGCAACGATGGTAACGTCCTTACCGTCAGCCATCTGAACGCCCTTACCGATCTCAAACTTGTATGTCTCCTGATCGAAGAGTGTGGGAACGGCAAATCTGCCGAATCTCATATAAACGGGACCCTCGTGAAGAATAGCAGCCTCAACAACCGCTCTTGCTTCAACTGCATCTGCAGGGCAGATAACGGTCATACCGGGGATTGCACGCATTGTTGCAAAGTCCTCGTTACACTGGTGGGTAGCACCGTCTTCACCTACCGAAATACCGCCGTGGGTAGCACCGATCTTAACATTAAGATGGGGATAGCCGATCGAGTTTCTGATCTGCTCGAAGGAACGGCCTGCAGCGAACATTGCGAAAGTGGAAACAAAGGGGATCTTACCTGTTGCAGCAACACCTGCAGCAACGGAAACCATGTTACCCTCTGCGATACCGCAGTCGAAATGTCTCTCGGGGAACTTCTTTTTAAACATGATCGTCTTTGTAGCTTCAGCAAGGTCCGCATCAAATACTACAAAGTCGTACTTTTCACCAAACTCGGCAAGTGCCTTGCCGTAAGCTTCTCTTGTTGCAATTTTATCTGACATTTTCTTATCTCCTATACGTTATTATTGGGGATCAGAGCTGAGCCTTGAGCTCTGCTACAGCCTTTTCGTACTCTTCTGCGTTGGGTGCCTTACCGTGCCAGCCTGCCTGGTTTTCCATGAAGGAAACTCCCTTGCCCTTGGTGGTCTTGCAAACGATCATTGTAGGCTTGCCCTTTGTAGCCTTTGCAGCCTCAACAGCGCTTTCGATCTGGTTGAAGTCGTGACCGTCAATTACGATTACGTTCCAGCCGAATGCCTTGTACTTTTCGTCAATGGGGGTGGAGTTCATAACGTCAACGATAGCGCCGTCGATCTGAAGTCCGTTGAAGTCAACGAAAGCACAGAGGTTGTCGAGCTTATAGTGAGCAGCAAACATTGCCGCCTCCCAAACCTGTCCTTCTGCGAGCTCGCCGTCACCGAGTACAGAGTATACACGGTAATCCTTGTTGTATATCTTTCCGGAAAGTGCCATTCCGCAAGCTGTGGAAAT
>JAFQWR010000253.1 GCA_017407365.1 Clostridia bacterium | reverse complement strand
GTTGGCTTTCAGGTAGAAAAAACGGGAGATTACGACGGCAAAATCGTAGGCTACTACGAGCTGTTTGGCAGAGAGTTCGATTCTCAGGCGTACCTTCCCACCTTAAAGGCAAAATCCGCTTGCCCCAAATGTGGCAATATGGCACAGGGTGGTTGCTCTCACGGCGTTAAGCTTTGCAAGGGCTGTGTGGGTGAATACTGCCAGACCTGCGATCAGCTTGAATTGGACTTCTCTGTTTCCGGCATTAAGTCCTCGCAATACGGCGATTTTGCCGGTCAGAACGATATCGCAGGCGCAAAGGACCGCTTCGGTAATGCGCTTGGCAGTCAGGCAGACCTTGGCAGAGACGGTGCATTCCACGGCAAAAAGGTGGTTATTTTATGGCTTTGCTGTGAGCATGAAAACGGACAGACCTCCTGCCGTAACGTTACAAGTGCCTTAAAGCAGAAGGGCTTTGTCGTTGACTTTAACGACGAAAGAAGCAGTGCTGTATCTTCCGCGTCCGTTCTTAAATCTAAGCTGACCGATGCTTGTCAGTTCTGGCTGATTGCCGACCGCGACAAAAAGCTGACAGAGGAGCATTACAGGGTAATTTGTGATTTCTATCGCTCGGGCAGAGGTCTTTACCTGTGGGCGGATAACACTCCCTTCTTTAAGGATGTCAACGAGATTTCCTCCCGTCTGTTTGGTGTTACCATGGACGGTGACTACTATGGCGATCAGATCATTGGCGTAAGTGCAGGCGTGGGTAAGCCCGGTGTGCTTCGCGGTCACCTGCTTTCTACCGGTATTCAGAATTTCTACGAGGGTATCACTATTTCTACGGTAAAGGGTAATATCAGCGAAAACGGCACCGTTAAGCCCCTTACATACGATTCGCAGGGCGGTGTTGTATCTGCCTTTGTAGATGCGGGCGGATGCCGTTGCCTCATCGACGGCGGCTTTACCAGACTGTTCCACAGCTGGGATAAAGCAGGTACCGACCGTTACGTAAAAAATGCTGCGGTCTGGCTTGCAAACGTAGAGCGCTTCCAGCACGAATACCGTTAAGGCGTCGATTTATTGCTGTACTTTCTAAGAAAAACAAGCCTTGTAGTTCTTTATTCTGCAAGGCTTTTGAATTATTTTTGTGAAATTGATTTGTCGTAATTGTCGTTCATTTGCGGACTTTTTTTGAGTAGGAGAAGGAATATGCTGAAGCTTCTTGGCTTTAATACGGTACTGCTTGCTATTGTTGTTGCCGTATTGATTGTATGCAAAAAATATATGCACTCAGATTATGCAAAAAACCGAATGCTTCTTGGGATTTCGCTTGCAACCGTTCTTTGCCACTACAGCTCGCTTGTGTACCATCAGCTTCTGGACGGCTCAGGGTTTGTCTATCTGAAGCATAATCCCAATCTCATCTTACCCATTTATCCCTGCAACGTAGTAATGGTTTGCTGTGTTATTCTTGGTCTGATGAGGAATAAGAATACACGGGCAGGAGCTTTTTTGGTTGATTACATCTTTTGGTTTGGAATTGTTTCCACGTTTGTAGGGATGTTTGCCAATGTGGATTTTATACGGAATCCCACTCTGGCTGATTTTGACGTAACCAAGGGTATTCTTTCTCATGCGTTACTGATGCTGAATGTATTATTGCTTCCTACCTTTGGATATGTGAAAATCAATCTGGGAAAAAACCTGTTGCATATTTTTCTTTCGATTGTAATGATGCTTTGCATCGGCTTATATTGCAACCTTGTGTTTGAGGTAATTGCATCGCCCGAGTTGGCATATGAGGTGAACTCGATGTTTTTATTGCATTCACCGTTTGAAGATCTTGAGTTTTTAACGTATCCTTCTATTGCAGGCTTTGCGCTTATTGCTTATTTCGTTGTCTTTCATATCTGTGAGCTGTTTGCCTTTCATAAAGGAGAGCGTTGGTACAACAGATTACAGCAAAGAATGTTGGACTGTAAAAGAAAACAGTAATCCTTTGTAGATTGAAAAAAGCGGAGATACAATTGGTATCCTCGCTTTTTTTTGTATAAAAAAGAGCCGAAAATGCTTCGGCTCCAAGTGATAAATATCATGTTAAGCTTTTTGAATGAGCGTTACGATTGCCTGAGCGGCAATGCCTTCTTCCCTTCCCACAAAGCCGAGATGCTCGGTGGTGGTTACTGAAATTCCGAGGGCAGAGGGACTAATGCCGATTGCCTCAGCCGTGCGCTTTTTCATTTCGTCCAGATAGGGTTTGAGCTTAGGACGCTGCGCCATAATCACAATGCTTGCATTAGATACAGCATAGCCCTTTTCCGTAATCAGCTGATATACCCTTTTGGTTAAATCCAGACTGTTTGCGCCACGGAAGGCTTCGTCATCGGGCGGAAAATAATATCCGATATCGGGAAGCCCTGCGGCAGAAAGCATGGCGTCCATCAGTGCGTGCAAGGGGGCGTCTGCATCGGAATGCCCGTCTAACCCTAGGGAATGCGGCACAGTTACGCCCAGCAAAACAAGCCTGCGATTTTCTGTCAGCCGATGCACATCGTAGCCCATGCCCACACGGGGTGCACAGGTGGGAATATCAGAGGTATAGGTGATTTTGATGTTTGCTGTTTCTCCGTCCACGGTGGCAACCCTTTTGCCTGTATAATTTTCGTACACACTCGCATCGTCGGTAAAGCCAAATGCGCACTTCTCGTATGCCTGTAGCAGAGGAAGCCGATAAAAGCCCTGCGGCGTTTGCACAAGACGCAGTCTGTCACGGCGTAACGTGCCATTTTCAATATCGCGCACGGTGTCGGTTACGGGTAAAACGGGTATTGCCGCGCCGTTTGCTGCGGTTGCTTCGTAAACACGGGCAATCAGCCCGGTGCTTACAAAGGGCCTTGCTCCGTCATGAATCAGAACGATATCTGCTTGCGTAGCACATAAGCCGCTGTAAACGGAAGCACCGCGGCTTTCGCCTTTTGGCGCAAACAGCAGAGGCTTTTTGTTGCCTGCAAATTGTGAGGCAAAGCGGAAGATTTCCTCATTTCCCACAACCACGATTTCGTCGATACAGCTGCATTGCAAAAAGGCAAGCAGGGTTTTCTGCAAAACAGCAGAGCCGTCGGGCAAGGCTGTCAATAGCTTGTTTCCGCCAAAGCGTGTGCTTTCGCCGCCGGCGGCAATGATTGCCGCAACCCTCATTTTACGCTTCTCCCTTAATCGGTTTTATTCAAAAATAACGCCCTGATCGGGTGAGGTGGCGTGTGCCGTAAAGCGTTTCAGCACGCCGCTCACTTCCTTTTCCTTCAGCTGGGTGCGACGCACGCGCGCCTCTACCTCACGGGAGGATAGCTTAACGCTTAATTTATGCTTGCCCACATCAAGCTCAATGACGTCACCGTCCTTCAAGGCTCTAATAACGCCGCCCTCAGCAGCCTCAGGAACGCAAAGGCTGATCACGCCTGCCGTGGTTGCATAGTTGATTCTGCCGTCTGTGATAAGAATCACGCTTTCATCCAGCCTTGTTGCCTGCAAGGCGGTGATAACGCCCGTCAGCTCACGCAGACCGGGACCGCCCTTTACGCCCTCATAGCGGAGCACGACAAAGGTGTTTTCCTTTACTGCGCCCGACATAATGCCCTGCATAGCCTCTTCCTCAGAGTTGTATACCTTGCATACCTCCTGACGGGATAAAAAGGCTTGTGTACGGTAGTTGAACATTGCTCTGTCAGCAAGGTTTCCTTTCAGAAAGCATACGCCTGCATTGGGCTGAACGGGCTCGTTGATGGGGTGGATAATATCGGTGTCGCTTTCGTTTTCCACAGCAAGAATGGCTTCAATTGCGTTGCATCCTTCAATCAGCCCTGCGTCATTCAGCACCTTAACAAGGGCAGGAACGCCGCCCGCCTCGTGGAATTCAGCAACGGTTACGCTTCCATACGGCAGAAGGTCAACAAGAATGGGCGTTTTGTTTGCCAGAAGATTGAAGGGCTCGTTGATCAGCTTTTCTGCATTTAAGCCGCACTCATTGGTTACTGCGCGAAGAGCAATCAGGGTATCCGCCGAGATGCCGGTGGCAAAGCAAACAGCAAGGGCGTTTTTAACCCTTTCAAATGCCTGCTTGGGGGTGGTTTTATTCTGGTAAAGTCTTACAGCCGTTTCGCCTGTTTTCACAGCGATGCGCTTTGCAACGGTGTTGTCGGAGGTAAGAGTGGAGGAGGTGGGAAGTGAAAGCCCCAGAGCCTCCAAAGCAAAATACAGATTATCCGTTTGTGTCAGTCCGCCCGTTGCGCCGCTGTTGTTCAACGATTTTTGCAAAGCGTTCATAAATGCGGCATCCAGCTTGCCTGCCTTGAATTCGCCTACGCTGTTTTGTACCGTGCAGAGCGAAACGTTTTTATCCATAATTCTTTTTGCGGGCTGAACGGGCACGGGCATAACCGCAACAGGTGTCATCGTGCGTGCCGCAGCCATCAGTGCCGCTGTGCAAAAGTCAGCCGAAAGAGGAAGAACAACAATTGCCGCAAGGTCATAGGATGCAATCAGACATTCAATGCTGTCTGCCGTCTGATTGCGCAGAGCAAGAGCGTAGTTGTTGCCGTGATGACCGTATGCCACCGTCTCGGAAATTTCACTCAGCGAAAATCTTGCGGCAAGGGCGTCCTTTTTTCTGATACCAAAGGCAACCTCATCCGCAAGAGCGAAAGCAAGCTCACCGCCAAGCGAAAGCCCATTTGCGTCCGTCAATATGCCAATTAAGGGCTTATCCTCGTCCTCGTTCAAAATACCGTTGGCGTAAAAATACGCACGTTTGCTCAGTAGCTCCATATCTCTTGCAAATGCGATCATATCTGATCCTCCAAAATAAATCCGTTGGCAAGTATTGTTTTCTGCTTTATGCGCTATTTCTGTTGCCGTATAAAGCAGTATTCCATACCTTTCGGTTGCTTCAATGCAGCAAAGCTATCAAAGCAGAATCAGTCTGCGAAAAAGCGGGAAAACCGCTTCAATACAGAGCAAAACGCTTTGCTGCACCGAATAATCAGCTATTTTATATTGTATCGCAAAACGGAAAATTTGTCAACTCTAAGCGCATAAATACACGATTCCTTTTCATATAATAGCAAAAGGATTCCGATGATTATGAACAAAAAACAAAAACGTTTGCTATGCTGTGTGCTTACGGCAGGTGTGGGGATGATGCTTCTGCTTCTGTCTGTATTTTTAAGTGGCGAGAGTGAAAAAGACAAGGAAGCCAACCCAAGCACGGTAATCGAGGTCTGGCATGTCGATTCCTTCGAGGGCGGAAGGGGAAGCCGTGCGGAATTTCTCAAGCGCCGTGCGCTCAGCTTCACCGAAAAAAATAAGGATACGCTGATTCTGGTACGTGCTCTCAGTGAAGAGGGCTTAGCGGATGCGCTCAGTAAGGGGCTGCTTCCCGATTTGTTTTCCGTTTCGGGGGTAATCGCAAAAAAGCTTTTGCCCTACATTCAGCCCTATTGCGGTGCTTTGCATGCAGAGGAGCATTTCGCCGCCTCGGGCAGAAAAAACGGCGAACAGCTTTTCCTTCCGTGGCATACGGGCGGATATTTGCTTTTTGCTTACAATAGCACCCTGGAAAAGGCGGGAATCAGCACGGAAAATTTTACGGAAAACCCTTTTGATTCCCGTATTCAAAGCGGTAAAAGCTGTTTTCTTGCAATCGGTGAGGCAGAGGAGCATCAGCCGCTTTCCGCTATTGAAAAATGGCAGATACCAAAGCATCAGGTGCTTTCTCAGGTAGAGGCGTACCGTATGTTCTGCGCCCATGGCTCTGCGCTTTTGTTGGGAACACAGCGCGATTTTTTTCGCCTGCAGGGGCGAGCGGAAAGAGGGGGAGAAAGCTTTGTCTGCCATGCGTTGCCGTATACCGATCTTGTGCAATATCTTGCGATAGGGAAGGATGCGAAAAAAGAGCAAGCTACCGGCTTTGCCTCCTATTTGACAGAGGAGGAATCGCAGACTGCTCTGACGGAAATCGGGATGCTCTCGGTGTGTGGGTATCCGTTATACACCGGCTACGGTTGCCGAGAGCTGGAGCAAGCATTAAGCAAAGCAAGCGTGAGGGGCGTGCTATGAAGGATTCTTTTGTTTTACATTTATTAAAGGAGCTTCCTCATGAATGCGTACGCTTTCACGAGCCGTTAAGCCGTAAAACAACATTGGGGTGCAGCTCCCGGGCGGAAATATACGTAATGCCGCAAACGGTACAGCAGATTATAGCCTGTTGTCAGCTATGTGAACGCTACGGTGTAAGGCTGTTTCCGCTTGGGGCGGGAGCAAATACGCTGTTTGCCTGCAAGCAATACAACGGAGTAGTGCTTGCCTTAAAGGAGCAATTCAATCGGCTCACTGTTGCAGATTGCTACGTCACGGCGCAGGCAGGTGTTCCGTTTGCCATGCTTCTTGGTCGGCTTGCCGCCTGCGGCTTATCGGGGCTGGAATGGGCGGCGGGGATTCCTGCCACGGTAGGCGGCGCAGTATGTATGAATATGGGTGCAAACGGCAG
>JAFQWR010000023.1 GCA_017407365.1 Clostridia bacterium | reverse complement strand
ATTAAAAGAATTGGTTGATAAATCATATAACCTTATTCTTGCGGGATTTAGTAAGAAGAAGCAGATGGAAATATTAAATACCCAGAGTCTGTAAAGAGTAAAAACCATAGAAATAAGTAAATTCCAATTTGACGAGCTGAATAGGCGTTGAATGTTGGTTTGATTTTGGTGCAAATTTGGTGCAACACTTTATCAAACGATACTCACGATATTCACGATATCGCACGAAAACACACGATAAATCTACGATATCACACGATATTTCACGCTATTCACGATATCAAACGGTATTGTTAAAACTCGAAGAGATAATCAATCATATCTTATATTCAAAAAGCTCTGCTATTGCAGGGCTTTTTGTTTTATAGAGCGTTTCAATCTGTAAGGGCCTTGCTGTTCTATTTACATTCAGGCGTATTTATGGTATAATACAAGTGTCGGAGAAACGTGAATTTGCAGGTGTAGGTAATGGGAAAGAAATTATCAGAAATGAGTTTAGAGGAGCTTTGGTCGTTGTTTCCAATCTTTTTAGTAGAACATAAAGATTATTGGAAAGAATGGTACCGTGAAGAAGAATATCTGCTGAAAAATGTGTTTTCTTCAGGCGAGAGAATCAGCCATATCGGAAGCACCGCTATTCCTTCTATCTGGGCAAAACCCATAGTTGATATTCTTGTGGAGATTCCAAAGGGAAGAGGTTTGCTTGATTACAAGGCAAAGATTATAAATTGCAATTATATTTGCATGTCACAAAGTGAAAGATGTATGTCTTTTAATAAAGGATATACAGAGAACGGATTTGCCGAGCGAGTGTTCCATTTACATTTGAGATATATAGGAGATAACGACGAACTGTATTTCAGAGATTACCTTACCCAGTATCCGGTGATAGCAAAGGAATACGAGGAATTAAAGTTAAGATTATGGAAGGAATACGAGCATAACAGAGATGCTTATACAAACGCAAAGACCGAGTTTGTAAAGAAATATACCGAAAAAGCGAAAGCCGTTTATGGCAATAGATATTAACATATTCCAATTTGCCGAGAGGAAAAGCGTCAAATGCCGGTACGGATTTGGTGTTACGCTTCATCGGGTGATACGCACGGTAGCAAGCGAAGGAGCAAGTCTGCTTGTTAGTCGTGCGCTTGTTGTCCTTCGTGGCGTGAAGCCCGCATTTGGCTTGACTTTAACATGGGCTTATGCTATAATAAGCAAAATCAATCATAAACAAGCTGCCACCGGGTAGTATAATGCCAGAAGCATTCGTATGCGCATCGTTAGGTCTTAGAAGATGTGTATTCGGGTGCTTTATTTTTTGAGGAGAGTATTATGAGCAGGCTCAAAGCAATTGCAGGCTATTTTTCAAAAGCGGAAAAAATACTGTGGGGCGCATCGGTTGCGCTCATTCTGATATCCTTCTGTATCTTCGACAGAGAGAGCTATTTTACCCTGATTGCCTCGCTGATAGGGGTAACATCGCTCATTTTCTGCGCCAAGGGAAATCCGCTTGGGCAAGTGCTGATGGTGATATTCAGCCTGCTGTACGGAATAATCTCCTTCTCCTTTGCGTATTACGGCGAAATGATCACATACCTTGGCATGACATTGCCCATGGCAATCATCGCACTTGTTTCCTGGCTGAAAAACCCCTATCAGGGAAACAGAGCAGAGGTCAGGGTGAATACGGTCGGGAAGAGGGAGGTTTTGCTGATATGTCTGGTTGCGGCGGCTGTCACGGCTGTTTTCTATTTTGTGTTGAAGTATTTTCAAACAGCAAATCTGATTCCAAGCACAATCTCTATTGCCACGAGCTTTATTGCAATGGTTCTCACTTTCAGAAGAAGCCCGTATTACGCTTTGGTGTATGCTGCCAACGACATCGTTTTAATTGTGCTGTGGGTGCTGGCAAGCTTTTTTGATGCGAGCTATATTTCGGTAGTCGTTTGCTTTGTGGCTTTTTTGGTAAACGATATCTACGGATATATCAGCTGGCAGAAAATGAAGCGCAGACAGAATAAAGAGGAGTAAAGCTTTCCGCGGTAACGTCGCCGTTAAAGAGGGAATGAGCAAAATCGTAAAGCTGATAAAATCAGTGTGCCTCTCGTTGCCAAAGCCAAAAAGAATTTCATAAATCGCCTTGCCTTTGTGCAGGCTTTTTTTTATTTGTACTGAAAAAACGCTTGACAAAATGATTTCTGTATGATATCATAATGATATCACAATAAGGAAGGTAAAACTTTATGAATGAAATGAAGGAAAAGGTATTGCATCCGAAAAACGGCTTTTTAATGCTGTTTATTGGCATCGTTATGATTATTGGCGGCATCGCACTGGCTGTATATGCTTCGTCGATAGAGTCGCTCCCCCTGCTGTTTCCTGCAGTTGTGCTAATCATTGTTGCTCCCTTTATTTTTGCGGGCCTTAAGGTGGTAAACCCCAATGAGGCGCTTGTACTTACTTTTTTCGGTAAATACCACGGCACGATAAAGCAAAGCGGCTTTTTCTTTGTCAATCCCTTTGTGCAGGCAGTGTGTCCCAAGGTGGGCGCCGTGCGCGTAGAGACTCCCGCAAAGGAAGCCGAGGCAGATGTTGGTGCGCTTCTTCACGCTGTAGGCGTCGGTCGCAAAACGGTTTCTATCAAAACGCAGACGTTAAATAACGATAAGCAAAAGGTCAACGATGTTCTTGGCAACCCCATCGTGATCGGTGCGGCTGTTATCTGGCGCGTGGAAAACCCCACGCTTGCCGTATTTTCTGTGGAAAATTACCGTGAATTTTTAAGCATTCAAACGGATACCGTTATCCGTAATACGGCAAGGCTGTATCCCTACGATGTATTTGATGAAGACGAAAACGACGACGGTATCTGCGAAAAAACCTTGCGTGGCAGTGCGCTCGAAATTGCTGAAAATATGAAGCAGGAGCTTCAGGAGCGTGTAAAAAGTGCGGGCATCGTGGTAGAGGATGTGCGTATCACCCATCTTGCGTATGCAGAGGAAATTGCCGCCGCAATGCTGCAGCGTCAACAGGCAGCCGCTATCATTGCCGCCCGTCAGAAAATTGTGGATGGCGCTGTCGGTATGGTTAAAATGGCGATTGATAAGCTGAGTGAGGATCAGATCGTTGCGCTGGATGAAGAGCGTAAGGCGGCGATGGTCAGCAATCTGCTTGTGGTTCTTTGCGGCAATAAAGACGCACAGCCCATCGTCAACAGCGGATCGATTTATTGATGGAAAAGCAGCAAAAAGAACGTAAGCAGATTATTCTGCGTCTTTCTCCTGCCCTTTACAACAGTCTGGCGGCGT
>JAFQWR010000252.1 GCA_017407365.1 Clostridia bacterium | reverse complement strand
TCTTATCCGTCACGGAGAGGCAGAGATGTCTGTTGAGGCGGTGTTTTGCGGAGAGTCAAATGGTATCACGGAGCTTTTAGAGGCAAACGGCTTAGAACAGGACGATACCGTTGTTTTAAGGCGTGCCTTACGTGAAGACGGTAAGGGTGAATGTCGCATCAACGGTAAGCTTGTTGCACTTTCTATGCTGCGTGAAATTGCAGGCTCCTTGATTGATGTTTACGGTCAAAGCGAGCACGTCGGGCTGTTAAAGCCGCAGAATCATATCAAATTGCTCGATGCGTACGCCGGTGAGTGTTTGGTCGGGTTTAAGAATAAGCTCTCAGAATGCACGCGGCAATGGCGTGAACTTAAAGCTAAGCTTGCTTCTCTTGGAGAAGATGAAGCGGAAAGAGCAAGAAGAATCGATCTGTATCGCTATCAGATTGAGGAGATAACCGAGGCGCATTTGCAGGAGGGTGAGGAGGAGGCTCTTATAAAGGAGCGTACCCTTCTGATGCATGCGGAAAAGCTGAAAAGAAGCTTCAGCGAAATCGGTGAATTGCTGAGCGGTGAAGATGGCGCAATTGCAAGTGTCACTGAGGCGGCTGTTTCCTTTTCACAAACGGAAGGAATTTGCGAGGAGGCACAAGGCGTTTCCGAAAGACTTCGCAACGTACGTTATGAGCTTGAGGATATTGCCGATATTGCAGAGGGGCTTTTATCAAAGCTTGATTTTGACGAGCGCAGAGCAGACCGGGTTGAGGACCGTATACAGGAATATAAAAGACTCAAAAAGAAATACGGAGCAAGCAGTCAGGAGATTTTGCAGTACCTCAGCGGCATTTCTGAGGACTTGTACCGTTTAGAGAATGCAGACGAGCAGCTTCAGCTGCTGCAAAAGCAAAAATCTGCACTGGCAAAAAAGGGCTTTGCTCTTGCAAAAGATCTGTCAGATGCAAGAAAGAAGTCTGCCGAGCAGCTTGGTAAGGCGATTACAAGCGAGCTCTCTGCATTGAATATGCCAAGCGCGCAGTTTGTGGTGCAGTTTTCTGATTTCCCCGATGAGGAAAGCATTTTAGATAAGCTTTGCGAAAATGGGGTGGATGAGGTTTGTTTCCTCCTTTCCGCAAACAAGGGTGAGCCGTTAAAGCCCCTGCATAAGGTTGTCAGCGGTGGTGAAATGAGCCGATTTATGCTTGCGATTAAAACGATTACCGCAGATGTCGAGGGCATCGATACCTTGGTGTTTGACGAAATCGACGCAGGTATTTCCGGTGTCACGGCAAATATTGTTGCGCAAAAGATGGCTTCTATTTCCTTAAACCGTCAGGTTATTTGCATTTCTCATTCTCCCGCTATTGCGGCTATGGCAGACGCCAACTACCTGATCGAAAAAATAGAAGGCGATAAGGAAACCGTTTCTGATGTCCGTCGTTTGGATGAGCAGGGTAAGCGAGAGGAGGTTGCAAGGCTTTCGGGTGCTTCCGTTTTCAACGAAAACAGTGCGGCGCACGCAGACGGGCTGATAACAAACGCGTGCATTTATAAAAAAGAGATTGCTTCCAAAGTATAAAAGCTGTTTTTTCGAAGAAACTACTCCTATCAAATGCGATAGGAGTTTTTTCATGCAAAAATACAAACGATTGCTTTCCGCTCTGCTTCTGCTCAGTCTTATGCTTGTTTCGTTGCTTGGTAATATGGCATATGCAGACGAAATAAAGGTTTATGTTGGAGGTCAGCCCATAGGTGTAGACATCAAATCGAAGGGTGTTATCGTTCTTGGAAAATGTGACGTTCATACTGCTGAGGGCTTTGTTTCTACCGTAGAGAAGTCAGATATTCAGAACGGAGATGTGATTACGCATTTGAACGGCGATGAAATCAATTCCGTCGCAGATATATCCGCTTTTCTGAATGGAAAAAAATATATTGGCGGAGAGGTAAGTGTAACAGTAATACGCGGCAAACGCACGCATCAGACGACTGTTTCCCCTGCAATAGATAAAACAACAGGCGGCTATAAGCTTGGGCTTTGGGTCAAGGAGGATACGGTAGGTGTGGGCACGCTTACCTATGTGATGCCGGAAAGCAAGCAATTCGGGGCGCTTGGCCATGCGGTAACCGATGGAGATACCGGGTGCAAAGTAGAGCCTCTTTCGGGCAAAGTGTACGGAGCAAATATTACGGGTGTGATTCGGGGAGAAAGAGGAAGAGCAGGTGAACTGAAGGGGGCATTTACAAACACAGATTCTCCAATCGGTAGCGTTTCAAAAAATACCGCAGAGGGGATTTTTGGAGTTTTGAATCAAAAGTCCGATTGCAGTTTATATCCCGAGCCTGTATCCATTGCGAAAAAAAAGGAAATCAGAACGGGTAAGGCTACGATAATCAGCACGGTTTCCGATAACACCCCACGGGAATACAGTATAGAAATTGTCAAGCTTTGCTTCCATGCAAAGGGTGCAGATAAGGGTATGGTAATAAAAATAACCGATCAGTCGCTTCTGGAAGCAACGGGCGGTATCGTGCAGGGGATGAGCGGCTCTCCCATAATGCAAAACGGAAAGCTGATTGGCGCTGTAACCCACGTGTTTATCAACGACCCCACGCGCGGTTACGGAATATTTATCGAAAATATGCTCCGTGCCGCGGCGTAATATAAATCCGTAATTCAAAATTTTCAGATGAAAGCAGAGGAGAAATTTCATATATACTCTGATGCATTTTATACCGTAACTGAAAGCTTCGCTTATATCGGGCGAGGCTTTTTTCTTCTGCACTGCGAAAATTGTCGAAAGCTAAGGTATGCGCATGATTCACTTGCTAAGCAACGTGCAGGGTGATACAATTTGTGTATGGAAGATGTGATTTTTCAACTGTTGCTTTCGCTGGGGTTTAATCCCAAGCATAAGGGATTTTTATATGTCACCGAAGGACTGATTTATTATGTGAATCAAACGAATATTTCCTTTGGTGAAATCTATCAACATATTGCAAACAAGCATGGAATAAGCAAGCAGACGGTTATGAAATGTATGAAAAATGCGATAGACGGAGCGATTATGCGCCGTTTTTGTGATGAAATGCAGTTTATGCAGAATGAGGATAGCGGCTCGGTTTCGGTTAGTCGCTTTATTTCGTATTACGGTGATACCTATAAAAATTTCTCATAAATATCAAAGTTACATCATATATATGGATATATGTCGCATCTATCCTTTCAACTGCAGCTACTGTTTCAGTCCTATGTAATAAGACCTTTTCGCACAAAGCGAATCGGGCTTTTGCTTCTGATTGCTTCCTTTGTGGCAGGTCTCATTCTGGGGCTTTGCTTTTCTTCCTTTGCCAGGGAAAAGCTGTTCATTTACGAATATTCATCCGGCTATGTATCCCTGATATTCCATCCGGATACATCAATATCTACTCTGATACTGAAGCGAGTTTTTGGCAATTTTCAATTCTTTTTATTGCTGTTTGCTCTTTCGTTCAGCATCTTTCTGTCGCCGCTTCAGGTGCTGTTTCTGGTATATCGAGGCTTTATTGTCGGTGCGGTAAGTATTTCTATTGTAGCAGAATATGGTTTTGTCGGTATTGTAAATGTTGCTGTGCTCATTTTCCCCGTGCAGCTTATGCTTGCAGTTTGCTTTTCTCTTTATCTTGTTCAGGCAATACCTTGCGCAATGAGCTTTTTGCGGCAGAGATCCTTTTGTGGAATCAAGCATATAATCACAGCTGCAATAATCACGTTTATATTATCCTTTGGCACTGTGATTTTTGAAATTGTAGTGGTACTGTTTTTGGTTCGTCCCTTTAATCTTTCCGTCTGACGCATAAAGGCGTCTCCTTTACAGATACTATATGCGGAGGAAGAAGGAATGAAAAGAAGTATAAAAGCAATATTTTTTGTTTGTTGCCTGATTGCGTTATTGCCGTTGTGTCATCAGCATGCTTATGCAGAGGAAGGTTATCCCTGTAAATCCGCAATTCTGATGGAATATGAAACCGCTACGGTTTTGAATGAATACCGTTCAGGGGAAAGGCTTCCCATTGCATCCATGTGCAAGATCATGACGGTATTACTTGCCTTAGAGCATATAGATAGCGGTGCTGTATCGTTAAGTGATACAGTTCATATAAGCGAAAATGCGCAGGGAATGGGTGGCTCTCAGGTGTTTTTAGAGGCAAATGCGTCTTATCCGCTTTCAGAGCTGATCAAAAGTGCCGTTGTAGCATCGGCAAATGATGCCTGCGTAGCAATCGCTGAGCTTGTTTGCGGTAGCGAAGAGGCGTTTGTCAGCAAAATGAACGCTCGGGCAAAGGAGCTCGGTATGGAGAACACAGTATACACAAACTGTACGGGTCTGCCAAAGCCGGGTCAGTATTCTACCGCATACGATGTAGCACTTTGTTTAAGGCAGCTTTTATCTCATCCTGTGTATTACGAATATAGCAGGATTTGGATGGATACCGTCAGCCATCCGAAGGGAAGAGTTACCGAAATATCCAACACAAACAAGCTGATCAGATCGTTCAGCGGCTGTGACGGCGGTAAAACGGGTTATACGAGCGAGGCAGGTCACTGTGTCGCGGCTACCGCAAAAAGAAACGAAATGCGTCTGATTTCCGTTGTCATTGGCGCATCAGACGGTAAAACACGCTTCAAAACAGCTGCTTCACTGTTTGAAGAGGGCTTTGCATCTTACGGTTCAACCTGCCTTGTTGATAGCAGTAAGCGTTTGGAGGTAGTATTAAAAACTCAGTTTGGCAAACAAAAGGAGCTTCCCTTGGTGTTTGCAAAATCTTACAGCGTATTTGCTAAAAAGGGTGAAAAAACGGACTGCAAGGTGGAATATGAGCTTCCTGAAAAAGTGAAAGCGCCTGTAAATAAGGGTGACAGAATAGGAAGGGCTCTTATATATAAGGAAGGAGTTGTAGTAGAGGAGATTGAAATACTTGCAGATGAATGCATTGACCCAATGGATTTTGGCGATATTTTTGCATTGGTAATTGAGAATTGGAATTTATAAAACATTGACGAATAGATTATAAAAAAGTCCTCTCGGGTATGAACTCGGGAGGACTGATTTATTATTTTTATTGATATTACAGAAGCTGTTCTACAAGGTCGTTCATATTGTAGAAGCCGTTTTTCTTTTCAGAGATAAAAAGCGCAGCCCGTATTGCACCCTCGGCAAAAACCGTTCGGGACTGTGCGCTGTGCGAAAGCGTGACGGTTTCCTGCGGACCGTAAAAGCCTACCTCATGCTCGCCTACAACCGTACCGCCGCGGATAGCATGAATGCCGATATCTCCTGCCGTGCGCTTGCAATCGCCGCCCTCACGTCCGTAAACCCTGGGCATATTTCCGCGGTCTACAGCGTTTGCAAGCATGATCGCCGTTCCGCTGGGTGCATCAATTTTTTTGTTGTGATGCTTTTCGATAATTTCAATATCGAACTCTTCGCCAAGAATGGCAGAGGCCTCGCGGCAAAGCTTACAAAGAACGCTGATGCCGAGCGACATATTATAACTTAAAAATATGGGAATAATTTTAGAAACCTCACGGATTTTTGCCAGCTGCTCATCTGTATAGCCCGTGGTAGCAATAACCACAGCGGCCTTATTCAGCAGAGCATATTCCAGCATATTGTCTAACAGTGAAGGGCGCGAAAAATCAATGATGGCATCGTATTCCTGCTCAATCAGACTGAAATCGGGATAAACGGGAAATTTTGTTTCAACAGAAGCAAACTGATCTACACCTGCTACGATTTTTATATCCTTACGCTTTGCGATGCATTCGGCAAGCTGGTTACCCATTCTGCCGGCTGCACCTGTGATAACAACTCTTAACATAAGCCAAATGCCTCCATTTCCTTTTTCAGATATGCGTAGTTACCTTCCTCCATTTCCGTAAGAGGAAGACGCAGTAAACCTGTATCAAAGCCAATCATGCGCAGAGCTGTTTTTACCGGAATGGGGTTTACCTCACAGAACAGTGCCTTGCAGATAGGGAGCATTCTCTCGTGCATCTCTCTTGCGCATTCTATGTTGCCTGCAAAGTATTGCGCTGTCATATCATGCACGTACTTCGGTGCCACGTTGGAAACAACGGAGATGGTGCCCTTAGCGCCAAGTGCAAGCATGGGGAAGTTTAAGCCGTCATCACCGCTGTATACATCTGCCTTACCCTTTGCAGCAACCATCAGATCACAAATCTGGCTGATGTTTCCGCTTGCCTCTTTGATTGCCGCAATATTCGGATGCTCAGCGATTTTTGCAAAGGTAGAGGGTAAAAGGTTAAGACCTGTTCTTCCGGGAACGTTATATGCAATAATGGGCAGATCCGTTGCATCTGCAATAGCAGTAAAGTGTGCAATCAGACCTTTCTGCGTTGCCTTATTATAGTAGGGTGTAACCACAAGCAGGGCATCTACGCCTGCTTGCTTGGCAAAGCGGCTTCTTTCGATAACAGCAGAGGTTTCGTTGCAGCCAACGCCTGCAATCACGGGAACCCTGCCATTCACTTCTTTAACAGCAAAGGTAATAAGCTCTTGCTTTTCCTGCTCGCTCATGGTAGAGGGCTCGCCGGTTGTGCCTGCAAAGAGCAGAGCGTCCGTGCCGTTTGCTATCTGAAATTCAATCATCTGCTTTAACACGGGGTAGTTTACACCCGCTTCGTTGAAGGGGGTAACCATTGC
>JAFQWR010000251.1 GCA_017407365.1 Clostridia bacterium | reverse complement strand
TTCATCCTCAAAGGCTTTGAAAATATCTTTGGATTTGCTGGAGGTACAACCGGTACCACCGCAAATCAGCACGGTAGATCTGTACATAATTTCAGTACCTCCTTAATCTTTAATCGTATATTCGGTTACTACGTTGCCGCCTACGAGATGATCGGAAACGATTCTTGCAACCATTTCGGGCTGCACCTTAACGTAAGTAACTTTTTCCTGACCGGGAGCATAAACCTCAACGATGGGTTCTAAACGGCACATGCCGATACAACCGGTCTGCACAACCTTAACGCTGTGTAATTCACGCTTGGTAACCTCTTCCATGAAGCGGTTCAGCACGGGGCGTGCGCCTGCTGCAATACCGCAGGTAGCCATACCGACTACAACACGGGTATCCTGCTCGCCAACATGATCACGGGAAGCAAGCTGACCCTGCATACGGTCGCGGATCGCCTTAAGTTCTTCTAACGATTTCATACGGTTCCTCCTGTTAATAAGCCTTTATAATTTTTAACGATGATTAAATGTCTTTGATAAATACGATATTTTCCCGCACGTATTCGGTGAGATATTGCAGCACCTCTGCCTCGTCTAAAACAGAAACACCAAGCATTTGCTTGATTGCCGCTGTGTCGAAGCAGAATTCCTGCTCGCCACGCTTTACGTTCAGCACAAAATCCACCTCGGGGGAGCCTGAAACAAGCGTGATAACCGTTTCGCTAAGATCGCCGAGAGGCATACGGTCGATGGACGAAAGCCCGAAGGTTGCTTTTACAAGCGTGCCCACCCCAACCGTAGAGGTGATTTCGATACCGCCGCCCGTAAGCTCTGTGTTGGTGCGTAAAAGCGGAAGCCCAAGCCCTACCTTGCGCGTGGTGCGCGTGGTGGTAAAGGGATCGGTTACGGTTTTAAGGAGCTCCTCGCTCATACCGCATCCGTTATCCTTCACGCTGAAAACAAGGGTATCTGCTGCATCATCCACCTCTACACCAAGGGTGATCAGGGTGGCTTTTGCACGCACGGAGTTTTTGGCAATATCCAGAATGTGCAGAGAAATTTCTCTCATGTTAACGGTATTTTGCTAAGATCTTGGGTACATCGTCTACCGTAAGCTTACCGTAAACGTCATCACCCACCGTCAGCACGGGAGCCAAACCGCAGCAACCGATACAACGGGTTGCATCTAAGGAGAAGCGACCGTCGTCCGTGCACTGACCGCCGGAAATACCAAGCTCTTTGCTGAACGCATCGAAAATATCGCCCGAGCCCTTAACGTAGCAAGCAGTACCCAGACAGATACCGATCTGATGTTCGCCCTTCGGATTCAAAGAGAACTGTGCGTAGAAGGTTGCAACACCGAAAACCTCTTCCAACGAAACGTCAAGCTCTTCAGCAATGATCTCTTGCACCTCTTTGGGCAAGTAGCCGTAGATGCCCTGTGCCTTTTGTAAGGCTGCCATCAAAGAGCCTTTTACGTTTTTCAGCTCTTTTAAGATAGCTCTAAGCTCTACTTCTTGCTCCGGCGTACCCTTAAAAGGAACGCTAGAAATTTTGATTTTGCTCATACTCTGCTCCTTTTTTCACGTTTTACAGGGAAGCTGCCGTTGCGTGGCACAACCCTATAAAATCCGTATTTTACTCATACATCAGTATTATATCAAATTTTGTGTTTTTCTTCAAGTAAAACCGCACGGCTTTCCAATGTTTTTTTATCAATTACGATCTTTACCTTTCTGTTTTCGCTTAAAGACCTTTCAGTTTTGATAAAAAAGCACATCCGGATAGATCATCAATATCGATATATGATTGCGGCTCGGATATATCCCACAAAAAATGCGCATCGGAATCCTGCACCACGCGGAACCCTTTATTCTCGTAAAAGGCGCGTGCCTCATCAGAGAAAAAACGGGTTGCCTCAATTACAGAAAACCCCATATCACGGTCGATGGCACCAAGTATGGCAACGGCGCCGTTTGCCGTTTTGTCGATATGCGCAGGAATTGCAAGCCCCCCGTAGGAGGCAACCAGCTCAGAAACCTCAGAAAAGGTTATTTCCGTTGCCAGGTGCAGCAGCATTTCCTCCTCACGCACTATCTCGTCGTTTTCATCCATGACAAGCTGACGCCCAAATACCTCAGGACGGTTTTTGATGGGCATTCTTTTGGTTGCAACGTACGCCCCAAAAGCCTCTGCCTGATCGAGGGAGGCAAACAGACACAGCACATGGATATCCTCTGCCGTTGTCAGCTCCATGCCCGGTAAAACCAATATTCCCTCTCTTTCGCCCGCAAGCACTGCCGCACGGCAGTTATCCGTGCTGTTATGGTCTGCAATACCGATGACGGAAAGCCCCTTGACCTTTGCCATGCCAACAACATTATTCGGTGTGTTGTCGTCATCAGCGCAGGGGCTCAGCGCCGTATGGATGTGCAAATCGTAATACGCCCTCATAATGTCTTTCCCAGCGAAACGGACGCCTCGTAAACAGCAAGGGGTGTTACTGCAAGATTGATACCGTTTGCACGGCAACGCTCGATAAGAGCAGCATCGGGCTGAATTCCGTCGCACAGAAGCACCAGCGCTACGTCACAAAGGGAAGCAACCGCCGCCACGTTGGTGTTGTTCATAATGGTAAACCACACTCCGTCCGTTTTTGCCTTACTCATACAATAGCTTAATAAATCACCGGCAAAACCGCCCGTTACCTCTCTGCCTGCATCGGCAAAATAGCATTCCGTTGCTTGCAGCACGCGCGCAACCTGTTCTACCGTCATAAGTTTATTCCTCCTTTAAGCGAGGGCAAACAGCCCCCTCGGGCAATCTTCCGCTGACTACGTCCTCAGCAAAGGACCGACAGCTGGGCGCACCGCATAAGCCGCAATCGAGCTTGGGCAGCTGCGCATAAATATCCTCGACCTGCTGCATTTTCATGAGCGCCTTGCCAAAATCGGCATCCAAACGGAATACGGGCATGGTTTCGGGATCCTTTTCCCACGCAAAATAGCTGAGATCCCGCCCGAAATCCTCGATACGTGAACGTGTAACGGGCATATATTTGCGCAGCTTTTTGATTTTTGCACGGGCAATAAAGGGATTTTCCACGTTCAGCACGCCGCCCACACAGCCACCGGGGCAGGCATTCAGCTCAACAAAATCCACGTCGGTAAGCGTGTTATTCTCTAACGCCTCAAGCACGCTGATACAGTTTTCGATGCCGTCTGCCGCAAGATATTTTTCCTTCAGAACGCCCGCAGCCTCACCGCCGCTGGACGCCCAGCCCACCCCAAGCAGGCCGCTCGTCATTCGCTCGTCGGGCTCCGTCTTTATTGCATTCATTTTTTCGACCAGACGGAAGTATACATCCGACTGCGCAAGCACACCGTCTACCTTAGACGAGGTTGAACCAAGCCCCGTTTTGAGCGTAAAAATTTTAGCAGGACAGGGCGAGATAAAAAAGATACCGATTTTTTCCGGAGCAAGACCCGTTTTTTTGACAGCCGCCTCCCTTGCGAGCTTTGCCGCAATTTCTACGGGCGCAAGAATGGGAAGAAGATGATCCTTTAAGTTATGGAAGCGCATCAGAATCAACTCAACCACAGCGGGACACGCCGAGCTGATAACGGGCAGATTGTGCGCATGATCGATATACATTCTGGTTACCTGACTGGCAAGCTCTGCCCCGCAGGAAACCTCAAAGACGTCATCAAAGCCCAGATCGAGCAGGCCCTGCAACACGTAGTTGATATTGGTAAGATTCTGAAACTGACCGTACAGACTGGGCGGCGGAAGAGCGATTTTATACTCGTAGCCATCGATTATGCTGAACGGATCGTAGTTGACCTTTTTTGCATGATGAGAGCAGGCTCTGATGCACTCTCCACAGCCGATACACCGATCGTACAGAATCTGAGCCTTTCCGCCACGCACGCGGATCGCCTCGGTAGGACAGTGCTTCATACAGTTGATACAGCCCTTACACTTTTCGGGATCCAGCGTAACTGAATAAAAATTTTTCATCATTACACCCTAAAACATTATTTTGCGGATAAGTAAATAATCATATCCACCGTTGTGCCCTTGCCAACCTCTGAGGTTATTTTCATTTCATCTGTGTATTTCTTCATATTGGGAAGCCCCATACCTGCACCGAAGCCAAGCGCGCGAATGGTGTCCGGCGCAGTGGAATAGCCCTCCTTCATGGCAAGCTCGATATCGGCAATGCCGGGGCCCTCGTCCTGCAGGGAAAGCACGATGCGATCGGGCTCTACCTCTACATACGCCATACCGCCCTTTGCGTGGATGACCATATTGATTTCCGCCTCGTACATAGCGATTGCAACGCGACGGATTATGGAAGAATCCACACCAAGCTGCTTCAAACGCATTTTAACCTGCTCGCTTGCCTCTCCTGCAGAGGAGAAATTATCGCCGTCTACGCGATACGACAGCTTGATTCCGCTCATACAGTACCACCTGCCTCTAAGCCGTTCATATACAAAATACCGCACGCAGGATACATACGCAGTGTGGTTTTCAGCAGAACGATACCTTTTTTAATTGCAAGATCGATCATTGTGTGATCGGGCTGCTTACCGCGAACGAACACAATACACTTCATATCTACCATTTCGGCGGTACGGATGACCTGCGGATTGGTAAGACCTGTGAGAAGCACGGACTGATCCTTTACAAACGCAAGCACGTCACTCATCATATCTGCACCAAAGGCGCTGTGTACCTCGGTTTCTAAATTCGCTTCACCGCAAACTACCTCTGCGTTTAAGTATTCCATTATTTGTTTGATCTGCATACAGTATAACTCCTTACGAACAATTCGGGGCATAGATTACCCTACGTATAATTATAGCAAAAAGAGCCGCTCTTTTCAAGTGGTAAACGGCATTTCCGTGCAAACACGACTCTCTTTTTGGGCAATTCGCCATAATTCTCTTTTTTTCGAGGCTTTTCATCATTTTAACGGGAGCATTCAGGGGTATAATATCAGTCATTATGATGAATCGGAGAAAATGCCATGAAAGCAATTTTTACGCTCATTGCTGTATTACTCAGCCTGCAAGGTGTCTTGCTTACCTCGGACGGCGCTTATGCGCAGGAGGAATACCTTTGTCTACGGGTGTTAACGGATGACGTTGCCTTTTACAGCACACCGTCGGATAAGGAGGAGAATATCCTGTTTTATCTGATTAAAAGCTACTACCTTCTGGGGGAGCGCTACGATGACACCTTCTATTCGGTCACTTATCAGGATAAAAGCACGGGATACGTAAAGCTCAACGGGTATGTAAAAGTGACAGATGTATGTGAGTCTGCCACAGAGCAGCCTTTGTATCCCTCCATTGCCATCACACCGCTTGGAAAAAACGTACTGATCAGCGAAGAGCCCTATACGCTTTCTACCCACGTGCTTGCCGTATATCAGGGTGACATGATGTATGCCTACGGCAAATACCCAACCGAAAACGGAATCTATTGGTACGTTTGCAAAAGGAACAATCTGGGATACGTTAAGCAGGATGAAATCGTTTTGCCTGAAATCCCCCTGCACCCGGACCCTCTGCCCTCCGAAAGCCCACCTGATGACAGCACCCCACCCACCGACTCGGGCGGAGAGATAGCGGACGCCTTGCCCGCATTGGATACAAAAATGCAGGTAGCGCTTGTAATTGCCATACTGATACCCACGATGTTTTTGGTATGGATGCTGTTTAAGCCACAAAAAAAGGGAGAAGACAGACAGCAACATTCACGCTACTACCAATAAAATGCCTCTGAACTTTGTATTATATATAGGAGGTAGTTATGAAAAAAAGAATTGCTACATTCGTTCTTATGGATATATTCTGGGCAGTCACCGTTGCTCTTACCGTTATCAACCTGATTCTGCTGATTGACGGAGGCAAGCAGCTTCAGCTGCAACAGACCACCGACCCTTCTTTAAGCCAGGGTCTTGGCGTTGCCGTTGTAAGCATTATTCTGCTTCCCGGGCTGATGATTTCCTGCGGGACAGGCATAGCAACCCTTTCGTTTGCCATTCCCACGCTGCGCTCTGACATCAGGATATTCCGTATTCTTGCAAGAGTTGCGTTGATTTTTTCTGCTGTTATCATAGTATTCGGTGCCGTACACCTGATTGGTGCAACCATAGACTGGCAAAGCGTTTTGCTCTGGTACGCATAACACAGCAAGCATAGCCGACTGTATCATTTGCAGTCGGTTTTTTATTTGTAAGTAAACACAAGCATTCTTCCTCTCAGTCATAAAAGAGAGCCTCAGCCTTCCATGACAAATATTATTGCAAAAACAATCAAAAGTCATTGCCAGTTTTTTTGATTTATGGTATAATAAACAAAAAGCAGTTATACTGCAAAAAAAGGAGAAAAAAGATGAACAGAAAACTCACAACTGCATTACTGTTATTGGTTTTGTCTCTTGCTCTTTCGTTGTGCGCCTGCAATCCCCCTGCACCCGGCAACACGTACGGTGAGCTGACCATCGAAGACGTTACTGCGTGGGTTGGTTATCCTCCCGTAGAATTTGACGCTATCTTCGAAAAGCCCAAATTTGAGGAGCCACTCACCTTTACCTACGATGAAACCGCTCTTACCATTGATGCAGAAAACATGACCGTTCTTCCCTTACAGGAGGGCGACCATACCGTCACCGCAACCTCTGAACACTTTGAGGCTGAATTCGTTGTAAGCGGCGTTGCAGTCAACAAGAGCAACTATCGCTACGACACCTCCAGATTTGACAGCACGGCTAATACGCGCGCGGAAAAATACGCAAGCGACGGCACCGACGGAAAGACCACCGTATTTATCGGTGACTCCTTCTTTGATGCAGGCTCCTTCTGGACCAACTTCTACAGCACGTACAGCGGCTTAGACGCTCTTTGCCTTGGCATCAGCGCTACCACCACCTACGACTGGGAGGTATACGCTACCACCAAGCTGGCAGGCATCTCGCCCAAGAACCTCGTAATGCACGTTGGTACGAACAACGTTTACGACGATAACGACGATGCTTATACTGCTATTGACGCTCTGCAAAGAATGTTCTACGTTCTGCACGATGAAATGCCCGAAACGCACATTTATTGGTTCACCATTTCTCAGCGCTCCTACGGCAACGACAAGATTACGAACGTTAATTACATCAATGCAAACATGTTGCAGTGGGCAGAAAACCGTGATTGGTTCACCGCTATTGACACCAGCCCTCTGCTGACCACCGACATGTTAAAGGATAACGTTCATCCGAAGCTTGAGCACTATTCTATTTTCGTTGACGCTCTGAACGAAACGGACATCGAGTTTGAAGAAAAGCAGCTTCCTCCTCCCTCCACCGATATCGCAGACATCATCCGTAACACCGGTCATGCCGTTGGCGCTTCCGAAAACATCATCTACATGAACGAGCCCTTAACGAAGGAATATGTTCTGACCGGCACCTTAACGATCGATGCTAAGGCAAACAACGGCCACGTAGAGATGCGCTTTGGTGCTGACATGAACAACCGCCTGCTCCTGTGGGACCACGCAAGCAACGGCAAGTTCAAGCTCTGCTGGGCATACGAAAACAACGTTCCCGACAGCCACGTTTACACCTTTACCACCGGCTCCACCATCACCTTCGATTGGAAGCTCGTGGTTACCGACAACGACATTTACTTCTACGTAAATGACGTATTAAAGCTCGTTCGCACTGCATTCAATCCTCAGCCCGTATACATTGGATCTGAAGCACTCAGCGCTCAGTTCACCGATATGGTAGCAGTTACCAAGAAAAACAACGCAGCAGAATACGAGGCAGAGATGGAAAAGATTGCCGCTGACATCACCGCATACGGCAGCCAGACCATCGACCGCAAGATCGTTGTTATTGCATAACGTATTTACAGCATAAAAGGTAGTATACCAAAAAGGTATACCGCCTTTTTTTTGTGCTTTTTTGCTTCCTTTGCTTTCATAATAAAATGTGAATCTTCATAACAAAAAAGACCGTCTCTTACTAAAATAGCCTGAGGAGAGCGGTCTTTTATATTATACTGTTTTACATAAAAAGCTTGTTCTGATATAGCAGAATTATTTCATCAGCGTTACAAGAACAGCCTTCTGTGCGTGCAATCTGTTTTCTGCCTCTTCAAAAATCTCATCGGCGTGCGCCTCAAATACATCGGCAGTGATTTCTTCGCCGCGGTGTGCAGGCAGACAGTGCAGAACCATAGCATCATTTTTTGCTACCTTCATAACCTCTGCGTTTACCTGATAGCCCTCAAATGCGGCGCGGCGGATTGCAGCCTCGCCCTCCTGTCCCATGCTTGCCCAGACGTCGGTATAAATCACGTCTGCATTTTCGGCAGCCTCGAGCACAGAGGTCGTGCAGGTGAAATCACCGTTTTCCTTTGCCCATGCGCAGATTTCCGCATCGGGGAGATATCCCGTAGGACAAGCAACGCTTACAGCCATACCCATTTTGATGCCGCCAACAATCAGGCTGTTTGCCATATTGTTGCCATCACCGATAAAGCAGAGCTTTAAGCCCTTGAACATACCCTTACGCTCACGAATGGTCATAAGGTCTGCAAGCACCTGGCAGGGATGTGCGTAATCGGTCAGACCGTTGATTACGGGAATGGATCCGTATTGTGCAAGGTCCTCGACCTCCTGCTGCTCAAAGGTGCGAATCATAATACCGTCTAAGTAGCGCGAAAGCACCCTTGCGGTATCCTGGACGGGCTCACCTCTGCCAATCTGTAAATCGTTAGAGCTTAAAAACAGCGCACTGCCGCCCAGCTGGTACATACCCGTTTCGAAGGATACCCTTGTACGGGTGGAAGCCTTCTGAAAGATCATACCGAGCGTTTTGCCCTTTAAGATGGGATGCTCTATGCCGTGCTTACGTTCAAATTTCAGCTGATCGGCAAGATTCAAAATGTGATAAATTTCCTTATCGGTAAGATCACCGAGCTTTAATAAATGCTTCATAGGGGTTTCCTCCTTAATAGCTGTTGATTTCTTCTACCAGAATATCCATAGCGCGCTCTAAAAGCCTCATGGGAATGTTGAGCGCAGGCAAGAGCCTTACGTTGTTTTTTGCGGTAAGGCACACCACGCCGCGCTTTAAGCACGCCTGCACGATTTCTTTATTGGGGCGCTTACAGGAAATACCGAGCATCAGACCCATGCCGTCTACACCAAGCACGCCATCCTCTCCCATCAGACGCATACGGATATACGCCTCTCTCTGCTTCACACCCTCTAAAACCTCACCGTTGATACGGCTGATAATATTATATGCGCCTGCCGCACAAATAGGATTGCCACCAAACGTAGACCCGTGCGAACCAATGCCAAGCACGTCTGCCACACGCTCACCCATCAGACAGGCACCGATCGGCAAGCCGCCGCCCAGACCCTTTGCCGTGGTTACAACATCGGGCTGAATGCCAAACTGCTCGTAGGCGTAAAGCGTGCCCGTTCTGCCGTTGCCTGTTTGCACCTCATCGATCATAAGCAGCATATCGTTTTCGGCACAGTATGCGGCAACCGCCTGCACGTAGCTTTTGTCTAAGGTATGCACGCCGCTTTCACCCTGAACAAGCTCCATTAACACGGCAATGGCGTTGGTTTGCTTTTGCAGACGGATGAAATCCTCGAAATTGTTCGGCTCCGCATAAGCAAAGCCCTCGGTAAACGGAGTGAAATGCGTATGGAATACATCCTGACCGGTTGCGGCAAGAGTGGTTACCGTTCTGCCGTGGAAGCTGTTTTTCAGCGTGATAACCGTTTGACGCTTGCCCTCATAGCGATCACTGGCGTATTTTCGCGCCACCTTAATGGCACATTCATTTGCCTCTGCTCCCGAGTTACCGAAGAATACCTTCTTCATACCCGTGCGTGTGCAAAGCAGCTCTGCCAAGTCGTCCTGCGGCTGAGAATAGTATAAATTACTGACGTGCGAAAGCGACCTTGCCTGCTCTGCAACCGCATTCGCCCAGATGGGATCGCTTACACCGAATGCACTGACGGCAATGCCGGTGCCAAGATCGATGTATTCCTCTCCGTGCTCATCGTATAAAAGGCTACCCTCGCCCTTGACAAATGCAACATCGAAGCGCGCATAGGTGCTTGCTACATAGCTTTTATCTTTACTTCTGATATCCATATCTTCTTTTAATAAATCATCGTGCCCACGCCCTCATCGGTGAGCACCTCAATGAGCACCGCGTGCGGCACTCTTCCGTCCAGAATAAACACACGCTTTAC
>JAFQWR010000250.1 GCA_017407365.1 Clostridia bacterium | reverse complement strand
TTTATTTTTCTTTTTCTTTTTTTCTTGCTTTGTTTTTTGTTTCGCCTCTACCGAGCTACCTTCCACTGAGGGAGGATTTTCGGGCGAAGGCTTACAACCGTCGTTCATAATAACTCCAAAAAAATATTTTTGCATAGTTTACCCTATGCGAAATAAATTAAAATAATGAATCAAAAAGAGACGGTGGCTGACATCCGATAAACTTTGCGGCTTAGGTACAGTAGGTTTTCCCCTGCGTTTACTCGCCGTCGCCGTTCGAGCAGTTTCCTTTCAAAAACGCATTCACTCCGTCACCGAGAGTGTCACTGCATCACCACTTAGACCACACTATAATCTCGAATGCTTAAACAGTCTAGAAGTTTTCCTTTACAGATCAGTTGCTCCTAGCCTCTTTTGCATACAATGTTTCACAAAGCAATCGCTTACCTCTGTTGGCCAACTTTAATAAGCGTAATCTTTGATCCGCAAGATACACGCAAGGCAGGCTACTCTGCACACAGCTTTTAACCGCATTGCAGGTTTAACCCAAAGCAGTAGCAAAACTATTCTTTTGCCACCATCTTTGGTCTCCCCGGAAAATGGGAGAAGTTTTGCATGCCGTTGCAAACGCCCCATATTCCTTAACTCCCAGCATAAGCCCTCGTTTGGGCAACGAAAGCCAACACAAGAAACTTCATCGATGTGCCCTTTGACGTTATTTTAACCCCGCCTTCAGATACAACGAGACCTGACTAGAATACTGCACCACCTGTCGTCTTTGATGATTCTTATTTCTGATATATATCCCGAAAGAATTCGGAATGATTTATTTCTTTCTTTGCAATAAATATAACAATAACTCCTTAAAAAAAGAGGTATCGTACGGTAAAGCGCATAAGGAATCGTAAGCCCTTACACTATACTCCTTTGCAAGAGAAGCAACCGCCTCTATTGACATTACACTAAGATAGGTCGTTTTGTCCGCTTGCTTAGCCGCATTGCCGCAATCCAACATATCGTCTGTAATCTGAAACGCAAGACCCAAATGCTTGCAAAAGCCTTCGATGAGGGAAATTTCTTCCTCTTTGATACCAAGAGAAATGGCAGGAGAAACGCCTGCACCCATAAAAAGCTTTGCTGTTTTATGCAGATGAATATAATCTATTTGCTCTGCATCGGCATCACCGACCTCACGTATATCTGCGACCTGACCGCCCACCATACCAAGCGCACCCGCGCATTCCGAAAGATACACAGCCGCTCTTTGCCTGCTTGCGCTATCTGCATATTGCAGCAAAACGGTGTGCGCAAGATTGAGAAGCGCATCACCCGCAAGCACTGCCATAGCCTCACCGTAAACCTTATGAGAGGTAAGACGCCCTCTGCGATAATCATCGTTATCCATGCAGGGAAGATCGTCGTGTATCAACGAATAGGTATGAATCAATTCTACGGCAATTGCAAGAGGCATAACCTCAGAAAGATCTTTTTGCAGCATATCCGCAACCGCAAGCGTCAGGACGGGACGTATACGCTTACCTCCCGAAAAGAGGCTGTATGCCATAGCGTCCTTCAACGGCTCAATTACGGGAAGCTGTGACCAGAAATCTGCAAGAGCCTGCTCAAAAACAGCCGAATACTGCTGAATTCTTTCCTCAACCGTCATCTTCTTCATCCTCAAACAGGGCATCTGCACGCTCCTTTAATAGCGTGATTTTACCCTCGCAGGCGGCAATTGCAGAAAGTGTTTGCTCCGACACAAGAACACCTTGCTCAAATAGCTTTAAGCTTTCCTCCAAAGAAACCTCTTCGTCTGAAATCTTCGAAGCGATCTGCTCTAATTTTTTAATATTCTGTTCAAGCGTCATAATAAATCCTCTATTTTCGCGATTACGGAAGCATCAGAAAAGGTCAGCTTAACGGTATCGCCTACACGCAATGCCGCGGCGCCCTTAATCCTCTTTCCGTTTTGTGTAACATAAGCATAGCCACGCTGTAGCCAACGGGTGGGCTTTGCAGATTGCAAAAGCTCAATTGCCTTTGCACAGCGGGTTTTGTAGGCAGTAAGCTTTGCTTCCGCAGAAAAACGTATTTTTGTAAGCGCACGCTCCACACGCCTCTTTTTATCGTTATAATTACGCATCGCACCGTGAACAATGGCAGAATTTGCCTGACGGTAGCGTGCAGTTGCCGTTTGCATTTTAGAGCGGATACGGCTTAATGCCAGAAGGTGTGTGCTCTTTAATAAATTGCATAACTCCTGATAATCAAACACAGCAAGCTCAGCCGCTACTGACGGCGTAGATGCGCGCTCGTCTGCGGCAAAATCGCAGAAGGTATAATCCGTTTCATGGCCTACGGCAGAAATTACGGGCGTTTTTGCCTCAAATACCGCACGGACAACCTTTTCCTCGTAGAAAGGAGAAAGATCCTCGTCACTGCCACCGCCACGTGCAACAATGATGATGTCGGGAGAAACGGCATCCATCGCACGTATTCCCTCACAAATTTCCTGCACCGCCTTTACGCCCTGCACGGATACGGGGTACAGAATGATTTCTACAAAGGGATTGCGCCGCTTGGTGACACGGATGATATCCTGCAATACAGCACCCTTTTCGCTTGTTACCACACCAATTTTAAGGGCATACTTGGGAAGCGGCTTTTTATATTTTTTATCAAAAAGCCCCTCCTTTTCCAAACGCTCCTTCAGCTTTTGCCTTTCAGCATACAGGAGCCCCTGACCGTACGGTCTGATTTCGCTTGTCTGAAAGTTGAGTCTGCCACCTCTTGGATAGTAGGCAGGTCTACCCCTTGCCACGATCAGGTCGCCGTTTTTGGGTCTGTAATCAGACTGATCGATCCCAAAATACACACAGCCAATTAAGCCGCCGGCATCCTTCAGGGTAAAAAATGCATTTCCGTTTGATACGGTAAAGCCTGAAACCTCACCTAAAAGCCAGATGTTGTGTAAAAGCTCCTCAGCATCAAAGATACCCTTGACGTATCCGCACAGCTGAGAAACTGTGATATATCTTATTTCCATTGCTGTTTTGCCGCAAGAATGGTATTTTTCATCAGCATGGTTATGGTCATGGGGCCAACGCCGCCCGGAACGGGCGTAATGTAACCTGCAACCTCGCTGACAGAGGAATATTCTACGTCACCAACCAGCTTGCCATCCAAGCGGTTGATGCCTACGTCAATAACCACGGCACCCGGCTTAACCATGTCTGCCGTTACAAAATTGGGACGCCCCACGGCCGCTACAAGGATATCTGCCTCCCTTGTAACCTCTGCTATATTCTGCGTTCTGCTGTGGCATACGGTAACCGTTGCATTTGCATTCAACAGAAGCATCGCCATGGGCTTGCCCACGATATTAGATCTTCCGATTACAACGGCACGCTTACCCGAAACGGATACGCCGCTTTCTGCTATCAGCTCCATACACCCGCTTGGCGTACAGGCAACAAGACCTCCGTTGCCCAAAAACAGCTTACCTGCATTGCGCTCGTGGAAGCCGTCTACATCCTTTTCGTAGTTGATTTCCTCTAATACAGCACTTTCGTTTAAGCCCTTCGGCAAGGGAAGCTGCACAAGAATACCATTTACCTCGTCATCTGCATTCAGCTTGCGGATGAGAGTAATCAGCTCGTCTTGCGTGGTTTCGGCAGGCAGGCGGTATTGGAAGGAACGGACGCCAACCTCCTCACACGCGCGGATTTTGTTACGGACGTATACGGTAGAAGCAGGGTCCTCACCAACGAGAATAACGGCAAGACCAATTTGCCTGCCCGTTTCCTTTGCGATTAAAGCAACCTCTTCCGCCATACCCTCGCGTAGTTTTTTTGATAGCGCCTTACCGTCTAATACAGTTGCCGACATAATACAAAACCCTCCTAAGAGCAAGAAAAGACGCCGATGATTTAGCGTCTTATTTCTTTACAGATAGTTTGCAAGAATACCGTTGATAATTGCACCGCTTTTATCGGTGGAGTATTCCTTAGAAATTTCGATCGCTTCATTAAGGGATACCTTATTGGGGATATCCGCACAATAACGCATTTCGTACAGAGCTAGCATCATAATGGAAAGATCCAGTAAAAACATACGCTCTGCCTTGTATTTTTCAGACCTGGAAAGGATTTCCTCGCGAAGCTCATCCCAATGGGCAATGACCCCCTCGTAAACGGTTTGCAGATAGGCAATATCCTTTTCGTCTAACTTGTGATTTTCGATAAGCGTATCTAAAGTAGAGCCGTTGGGCTTTTGCCAGAACTGATATTCGTAAATCAGCTTAACGGCGCATTCTCTTGCTTGCTTTCTCATTCTTTACCTTCATCCTCTTCAAAAACGACGTCTAAAACAGCGATATTAACCTCTACCACCTTAAACTCCGTCATGCTTTCAACCGCACGCTTTACATTTTCCTGAATGCGGAAAGAAAGATCGGGTACACTGCAATCGTTTTTTACAACGACAGAAACGTCCACAAAAACGCCTTCCTTGCAGAAATCGATTTTTACCTCGGGACGGGAAGAAACACTGCGCTTACCGCCCTGCCCCTTTTGCTTGAAGGCAACACCTTCTACCTCTTCTACTGCAAGAAGAATGATGTTATTCAGAATACTGCGGGAATAATATACATTACCCTTACCCTCGTTTTTATTCAAGAGACGCCTCCCTTTGCAACAGAGTTTTTTTTATTATACCATATTTTATAAAAATAATCAATCGTTTAAGTGCAAATTATAAGAAAAGCGCCCCACTTATTGGCAGGGCGCTGTGCTGTCAGTCGTTACGTTGACTGTCTTCGGATTTCTTATTTTTGAGATTGGTTGCCCATTGCAGAATCTTTACCGCAAAGAAAACAACCGCCATTACCACAAAAATAGAAAGAATGGAAATACCTGCAACCTTCAAGGCGTCTAAAAAACGCGCCTGATCAAAGGACACAAAGCCTAAAACAGAGCTAATAACAGATAATAATGCATTCATACTTAAACCTCCTACCGCTTACATTAAGCCGGGAATCAGCGACATCAGAACACCGCCCGCAATAACGGAAGCAATCTGACCGGAAACGTTTGCGCCAACGGCGTGCATCAGAAGGTGATTGGTGGGATCAGCCTCAAGTCCCATCTTCTGCACCACACGTGCCGACATGGGGAATGCAGAGATACCGCAGCCGCCAACCATGGGATTGATTTTTTCCTTTAAGAAAAGATTCAGAAGCTTTGCAAACAGAACACCGCCTATGGTATCAAATACAAAGCCAAACAGGCCAAGTGCAATGATCATTAAAAACTCCCACTTAATAAAGGCTTCCGCCGTCATCGTGGATGCAATGGAAAGACCAAGCACAAGCGTGATGAGGTTTGCAAGCACCTTACTTGCGGATTCGCTTAAATTATCAAGCACGCCGCATTCACGCAGCAGATTACCGAACATCAGGCAGCCTACAAGTGCAACGGAGATGGGAGCAATAAGACCTGCAATGATGGTAACGCAAATGGGGAACAGAATACGCGTAGCCTTGCTTACCGACTGAGGATTGTACTTCATTTTGATGGCACGCTCCTTCTTGGTGGTAACCATTTTGATTGCCACGGGCTGAATGATGGGAACAAGAGCCATGTACGAGTATGCAACCACAAGAATGGGAGCAAGATATTCCGTTTTGAACAGATTGGCAAGCATAATTGCCGTGGGACCGTCTGCCGCAGCAATGATTGCAATGGATGCCGCATCGTTTAAGGGCAGGAACAGCGAAGCAATAATCAGCACCACAAAAATACCGAGCTGAGAAGCGGCACCAAAGAACATCAGCTTAGGATTAGAAAGGAGCGGACCAAAGTCAATCATTGCACCGATACCGATAAACAGAAGCAAGGGGAATGCCTCTGCACCCTCAATACCGAACTGATATAGCCAGTCTAAAATGCCAACCACCTGACCGACGCCGGGAATTTCCTGCGTGATGGCACCCGAATTGGGCAGATTGACAAGAATTGCACCGAAGCCCATCGGAATAAGAAGCCCGGGCTCCATATTCTTTTTGATGCCGAGATAAATCAGCAAAAAGCCAAGCGCCCACATAATGAGAAGCTTGGGATCGGCAACCAGGCCCCTGACGCCTTCCAGCAGAAAATCAAAAATTTCGTTCATGCCAGTTTCTCCTTTTAATACAAAAAAATAGAGTAAGCCTCTTCTTATAAAATACAAGAATTGGTCTCACTCTTTCAACCCGTATGCGAGCAAAAACTGCCGTGATGACGCAAAACGGGTACAAATTACTATTGCGAATTACTCCCCAACCGTATGAAATTTTACGCTACCTATTTTAGCACAAAGGCATAGTTTTGTCAACTACAAACATCAGTAGGTAACAACAAACTTTTGTGCTTCCTCATCGAACATTACCGTAGCTTTTGCATTGATACGGTCTTGTGCGGTGAACTGTTGCGCATAAAAAGCATTCATATAGCGCAAAAACTTTTCTACATCGTGATAGTAGGACAGCAAGGTAAACTCCGCGCCTGCTGCCATTTTTACCACAGCCTGGGGATAATTGGTTAAATCTACCTGCGAAAGATACTGACGGAGCTTGAAGGCATTCATGCTTTGCTCGTAATCTCCTTCTGCCCACGTTGCAGAGGAAGCGAGAATTTTCAACGCCTCAGATTGCGCATCGTG
>JAFQWR010000249.1 GCA_017407365.1 Clostridia bacterium | reverse complement strand
AGCTCCACAAGGATCTTGTATTGTTCATTATATTTCTGTAATGCAGAATCGTAGTCCTTTAATAAATTCAGATAGGTTTTAATTGAGATTAAAACCTGGCGATTGTCCTCTGCCTTAAATATATCAAACTCTGCCGACTGAGATGTCATCATCTCGCATAAAGCAACGAGTGATTCAAGCTTTTTCTGTGTTAACGTTCTGACGTGGCTTCCAAGAATATCAAATACCATCTCCGTATAATTCTTGAAATGCCTGATTTCTTCTGTCAGTATTTTTCCGGATATAATCAGATTATTCTGTAAATCAGCATTATACTCGAACAATTCAAGATTCGAAAACGGTGAATTGTAAACACCGCCCGATTCAATGGCCGCAGCGCTGATTTCGAGTAAAAGATTTTCATATCGATCTAAGGAATCTGCGTCTAACTGATCAAAGAATGTGCTTTCGATATCGATACAGTCAGGGGCGAATTTATTCTGATTGTATCGAACGATAGCGTCGTAAACAGAAATATTTAACCTGCGAACACGGTGTAACGCCTGAATTTCTTCGTTTAGATCCTTACGCATCTGCGCAATCTGATTTGCTGTACGGTTGAATTCAGATGCATTTACGCCGGATAGAGAAAGCGTACGCAGAATTCTCTCTGCTACCTCTACCTTATTTACCTTATTGGAATGGAGCTCTAAACAGAAATCTCCAATACCGATTTCATCCAGACGCTTTTTAACAACGGATAGCGCCGCCATTTTTTCCGCAACGAATAAAACGCGCTTGCCCTGATACAAAGCATCGGCAATGATATTTGTGATAGTCTGAGATTTGCCTGTGCCGGGAGGCCCGTGCAAAACAAAGCTTTTTCCCTCGTGCATTGCGGCAATTGCTGCAAATTGAGAGCTGTCTGCGGAAATCGGGGTTAAAATCTCTTGCGGCGTATAATCCTCATCTACATTGACATCTGAAATTGTCAGGTCTTTGTTGGAAAAATCAGATTTATTATGAATCAAGGAGCTTACAAGCTTGTTCTTTTTGAATTCTTCGATGTGATAATGCACGTCATTCCACATAAGGAAGCGTGTAAACGAAAAGCTTGCAATATAAACATCCTGCACAACATCCCAATTTTTCAAATTGAGAATTGCGCTTCTTACGGTTGCAATGATATCGGGTAGGGAAAATTCCTCCTTTTTGAATTCTGCAAGACCTCTGATATCCACACCAAATTCCTGCATTAAAAATTCTAGCAGGGTGGTGTTTAACTGAACCTCCTCCTCTCTGATTTTCAGAGAAAAGCCCTTGCCGCTTTCCTTTTTAACAAGAGCAACGGGGAGTAAAACCAAGGGAGCATACTTTTCGTTGTAGCGGTCGTTTCGTTCGTGCCATTTCAAAAAGCCTGCGGCAAGATACAGCGTGCCTGCACCAGTTTCCTCTAAGCAGGTACGCTCTCTGCGATATAAGCCCGAAAGAGAGCTGATCATTGATTTCTGATCGGTTAAACAGTGCAGACGTTTGTTTTTCAGCTCTAAGGAAACAAGCTCCTGCAAGGTGGAGGCGGTTATCTGAGAGCCAAACGTATTGATACCTGAAAGTGTACCCGTGCTATCCTTTGGCTCCTCTAACAGTAAAAATTCGCCACCCTCATCAACGCGATTTACCGTTTCGCTGAGATTGGTGGATAGAACGTGAACAACGTTAGAATTGACCTTGAAATTCAGTAGTGTGTTGCGTAAGCTAAGGTCTAACAGGCGGCGCTCCCACTGACGCTCACGGGAGGCGGCAAATTTGGTATCAAGTCGCCTGGTGCCCTTAATTTCCGCGGGCTTAGCGCCAATTTCCGTATCCTCTTCTGCAACCATATCGTAGCCATGTGCGGTGGCAATACGCTCAGGCAGTGCGCGAATGGCTCCAAAACGACAGCGTCTGATGTCTATGATATAATCAAACCAGGAGGGCTGATTGAAATTTGCGTATGCTTCCTTTTCTGCGCCTGCAAAATTCAGCTTTGCGCCTACAAAAAGGCTGGCAATATCTGCCCCTGCAATCTCGTTGATGCCATCACTCGTACGCTTAATCAGCATGGAAAGATCGTCTGAAACGCTTTCGTTCATACAGTTTTCGTAGAGCCAGAAGCAAACGTTTACCTTATCCTTACCAATAACAATAATGGGGTTGATCCCTGCTGCCTCTAAGCAGGAGGCATACAGTAAGGAAATATCAAGGTAGGTAGCTTCCTTCTTATCCAGAATTTCAGCAGCACTTAAAATGCGGTTTTCTCCATCGTAATCGTGAAGAGCGGGGATTTTTTTAATCTGCCTTTTTTGAATAGCGGTATAAATAGCTGCCGCAATTTGTCTGATATGGTTTTTTTCCGCACCCTCATAACCGGACATTTCCGTAGGCATTTTCCAGCTTTTCAAGATAGCCTGCGCCTCTAAAAGCAGCTGATTGATTCCGGCTGCACGGGGCTTTACAAAGCTTGCAAGAAGCTCTGTGTAGCTGTCGATATTTCCCATGTAATCAAAGGGCAGAATTTTTGTTGTGTAGCTTCCTTCTCCCAAGACCTTGCCGTTTTGAGAAACCTGAATGAATAGTTTTCCCTCGCATACTGAAGAAAGATTACCTAAAAATAAGGGAGACAAGCATACATCAACACAATCCACTGCAACCGTTTGCTTTAAGGGTAAAACCTTTACTTCTTTTTTTATAGGGATAATAAATTCAGGCTCAGAGCGAAAGCTCAATTCTAAATCCTGGAGCTCAATAAGACCGGGATTGGAAATATGAAGCCTTTGAATAAATGGAATCTGATTGCGAAACATCATGTAGCCAACAAACTTGCAGGTGATACAGGAAATTTCAATTTTTGGTTTAACTGTAATTTTAGCTGCCATTTTTCTCCTACTGTTTACGGTAAAAGCTTACCGTTTGTCATCCTTTTTAGTATAACAGAAATGCTGGAAAAAAGCAAATAATTAAGGCTGAAAAAGAAATTCATTTGGGTTCCAAAAAAGTAGAAAATGCGTTGACTAACAGCCAACGCATTATTGATTTTTGTAAAAAATCAGTACGGCAAAAATTTTTTCCATTGTGATTTGAAATCATACCATGAAGCAAGAAGATCTTGCTTTCGTTGAATAAACCAATCCTCTGTGCAGGCTTCTAAAAAGCTTTGATAAATCTGCTCAGCGTTTAATCCATCGCGCAAAATAGAAATGCTTACTATACGGCTTTCAGCATTTGATTTTAAGCGTTCATAAGATTTTTTACTTTCCTCCGCTAAGCGGTATTCCCAATCAAGTACTTCGTATTTATAGGTGTCAGCAAAAACATAATATGCTTGCTGCAGTTCGTTTACTGAGGGCGGATTACTTGCATCATAGGAAATTGACAACTTATCAAGCTGGGCAAAAAGCTGCGAAAGAATAATAGATTGATCAGAATCTGATGTGCTTTCTAAACGTTTACGAAGATCAATCGCATAACGTAATGTCTGAATCTGTTCATCAAACAAGGCATCTAAAGCATTTCGCTCATTCTCAAAGGATTGATAAAAATGTTGCTCAACCGTATCATCCTTTTGCGCTTCAGACATATATAGTGTATTTAATTCTTTAATGGACAAAGAAACAAGCTCATCTAAATCGTAGGTGGGAAAAGCTTGAATGATTTTTTGCAGATAGCTCAGCTTACCGACGGATATATTGTAATTGCTTGCGACTTGAGATTGTGATTGATCCCCTGTGTCGTACAAAGACACACCGATCAAAGAGTTACTCTTAAAAAACTCTTCTGTTACATCGCAAAGCTTTAATGCGAGATTTTGCGAATAGCTGTTGTTTTCGTTCGCTACAAAAAACAAAACTGCATTATCGGTTCGGTCAAAATTGAAGTATCCGTGAATATATGCAAGCTCGCACACACGCAAACAAGCATTTTCGATGGAAAAACCGCTGAAATGCTCTTGCAACAGCATAGTTTTTGCGTCATCATTTTCGGGAGAGAATGCAATAACACTGTTATGCTCGTCTAACGTAAACGAAATGCTTGGGTTGATGTCCATAGAAACATAGGTGTAATTCTTAACGTTTACATAATTGGGTGCAGAGGGCATTTGAATTTTGCTGTTGATATAAACAAATAAAACAACAATACTGATAAGAAGCAAAATCAAAGTGAACAAAACTAAATACATTCCAAAGGGAATCTGTAGTTTTGCTGCTGTATTACCGTTTATTCTTTCATCAATTTCTGAAGAAAAGGGGTCGTAAGGATGTAAACGAAGCGCTTGCTTTGTTTCTTTGAGGCGTTTCGTTTCAGTCAGAATATCGCCTTCATTTTTTAGCAGTTTTTTTAAGTCCCGATTTTTCAAACGAATAACCTCCTTCCTTATTGATAAATGCTTCTTCTTTTTCTAAAGCCTTCCTGAGCTTTTTTAATGCATTAAGATATTTCCATGTTACGGTGGGTATGGGAATATCCATAATTTCTGAAACCTCTCTGCGCTTATAGCCTGCAAGCTCGCAAAGCACAAGAATACGGAATTCATCATCGCTTAATATCTGAGAGGCAAGAAACAACGTGGGGGAATTTTCCTGCTCTTCAAAGGAAATACTTCCTGCAAAAAAATCGCTTTCCTGATAGTCAACCTGAACTTCTTTTTTACGTTGATTAAATTCATTGATGGCTAAGTTTCGGGCAATTCTGCAAATCCATGCCTTAAAATTTGTATGTGGCTTAAAACGGTCGAGCTTTTCGATAGAGATAAGATACGTGCTTTGTACGATATCCTCCGTTAAAGAGGCTTCCTTCAAAACTCAAAACACGGTAAAATATACGCCTTTATACGTAAGCTCATATAATTCGTCGAAGCTGTTTTTATCTCCCGATCGTAAACGCTCGACGGCTTGATCAATTCTTTCGTTGTTGGTCATGAGATGCCCCTCAATAATAGAATCATCAACGAATCATTATATAAACAAAGTATTCGTTGAAAATGTTGGAAAATAATATGATATACTGCGTGAGATTTTTTACAAATAGCAACTACTATGCATTGCATAGTAGTTATAAAAATAATATTATTTATAAAAAATATAATGAATATTGTTAAATTGTTAAACACACTGCAAAGAATTTGTTTTCTAATGAAAAAGGTCACCAAACACGGCGACCTTTTTGAAAGTGGTGTAAGTCAATCTGTAAGCCGAGTTCTGTTGCGTATAAATACGCCGACGGTCATCTGTCTACCCGTGCGGTTACCCGCACGATCCAGCGATCTGTCGAAGGCGGCCGGGCAAGCCGTTTTATCCTTCTGTCTTGCATCGGGTGGGGTTTACATGGCTGCCGTTGTTACCAACAGCACGGTGGGCTCTTACCCCGCCTTTCCATCCTTACCGTCTTATGACGGCGGTCTATTTCTGTTGCACTATCCTTAAAGTTGCCTTCACCGGGCGTTACCCGGCACCCTGCCTTGTGATGCTCGGACTTTCCTCGTGATATAATCCCGCGACCGTCCGATTGACTTATGTTTTTAGTATAGCATAAAACTTCGATTTTGTAAAGTTATCAACAGGGCTTTCATAAAATGTATTGCGAGTTCATACATTATCTTGATCTTTTGTAAGGAGCAATTATGATTTTTCAGGGTATTCTGCTGCTTTTATCAAAGTTATTTTTCTTTACTTCCTCTCTTTCCTCCCGTTCATCCTTTCCTCCTCCTCTTTCATCTGAAGATGAAGCGAGGTATTTGCATCAATATAAAGCATCGGGCGATGAGCAAGCAAAAGAAATTCTGATTAAGCATAATCTACGGCTTGTTGCTCATATTGTAAAAAAATATTCTAACGTTGGTGAAAACGATGATTTAATTTCGGTTGGTACAATCGGCTTAATGAAAGCAATTGCTACCTTTGACCCGGATAAGGGTACACAGCTTGCCACTTTCGCTGCAAGATGTATAGAAAATGAAGTATTGATGATGATACGCTCGAATAAGAAGCATAAGAATGTAGTTTCTCTTTCATCTCCGATCGGCAACGATACAGAGGGAAACGAGCTTACGGTAATCGATCTTATCAGTGATACAGAAGAAAACACCTTTCGTAAGGTAGATAATCAATTGCTCCGTGAAAGAATTGATGAAATAATGCGAAGCGTGCTATCAAAAAGAGAATATACCGTGATGGTGGATCGCTACGGACTTTTGGGTAATCCTGTCCGTACGCAAAAGGAGGTAGGAAAAAAACTGAAAATTTCCCGCTCGTATGTTTCACGTATTGAAAAAAGAGCGCTGATGAAAATACGGGAGCACATCGACAGAACGAAATTTGAATTATAAGTATAAGAAAAACGCCCTGAAAATATCAGAGCGTTTTTTAATATCCGTATTTGTTCTTGTAGTGCTGATAATACCGTAAAACCTTATTCAGATAGTGCTTTGTTTCCTTATACGGTATTTGCTTTAATGAGCCGTCCTCAGTACCGTATGCGTCTATCCAAAGCTTAACGTTGCCCTCTCCTGCGTTATACGCACATATTACCAGTGGAATTGCTTTGAATTTCTGAAAAAGATAGCTCAGATACCAAATGCCCATTTGTAGGTTGACTTCCGGTTGAAAGATATCGTAGCCTTCTGTCATGTTCAGATTGATTGCTACAAACGCCTGCGTCTGAGGCATCAGCTGCATAAGCCCCTGTGCTCCCTTTTTAGAAACAGCATACTCGTCAAAACCGCTTTCTGCTTTTACTATGGCGTAAACAAGGTTTACATCTACACCGTACAGATAGCAATACTGTGATATTTCTTCTGAAAATGTTAGAGGTGTGGAAAATTCTTCCACAAAAAAGATAATACCCAAAACCGTAACGGCAAGCAGTACCGTGGCTGTAGCGCTAAGGATGATTCTCAGGATAATCCTTTTCATATACCTCCTTGATCTCAATTATAATACCTCTTTTATTGCTTCATCTAATTTTTGATAGAATTCCTCTATTGTACCGTCATTTCTGATTATTCTCGTAAATGGCAAGGAATGATAATCTTTTGTATCCTGAGATTGCATACGTAAAAGGACCTGCGCCTCTGTTAAGCCGTCACGGCTGATTACGCGCGATAACCTCACGCTTTCACCTGCCTCAATCAGCCAGATTTCGTTCAGAATGGGAAGGTATTCCTCTGAGGGAATCAATGGAAGCTCAACAAACATAACGGAAGAATGACATTCTTTTTCCTGCTTTATTTTTACCCAAACGGCAGGATGAATGATGCTTTCCAATGCTTTTCGCTTCTGTTCATCACGGAATACGATTTCTGCTACGGCTTTTCTGTCCATAGAGCCGTCCTTGCGCGTGATATTTGCATTCAGAGCCTCAGAAATGGCTGAAATAACCGCTTTATCTCTTCCGTCGGTTAACTCTCTGGAAATTTTATCGGAGTCTAAAACAATGAGATTTTTGCCTCTGAGATACTTTCCTGCAAGGGATTTTCCACTGCCGATTTTACCGATTATACCGATAAGATACGCAACATTATTTTGTTTCATACCAATTTCTTCCAACATTTATTTCCACAGGGGTAGATACATGAAGAGGCAGAATATTTTCCATATTTGTTCGGAGTATTTCCTCCACCTCGCTCAGCTCCTCCTTTAATGTATCAACAATCAGCTCGTCATGAACCTGCAGAATCAGCCGCGATTGTAAACCTCGCCTTTTAAGCTCGCTGTGCACTCCAACCATTGCAAGCTTAATGAGGTCTGCGGCGCTTCCCTGCAGCGGCATATTCATTGCCACGCGCTCGCCAAACGATCTTGTATTGTAATTTGAGGAGGAAAGCTCCGGGATTCGTCTTCTTCTGTTATATAATGTTTTGGCGTAACCGTTTGCCCTTGCAGATTCAATCGATTGTTTTCGGAATTCATCTATTTTTGCATAGGTTTCGAGGTAAGCTTTGATGATATCCGCCGCCTCGCGTCGGGTGATATTTAATTGAACGGCAAGCCCGTAATCACTGATGCCGTAAATGATGCCGAAATTGATAGCCTTTGCCGCTCTTCGCATTTCGGGTGTTACATCCTGAATGCTGATTCCGTTTACTCTTGCGGCAGTTGCTGCGTGAATATCTTCACCGCTGTTGAATGCGTTTAACAGAGTATCATCCCCGGAATAATGGGCAAGCAAGCGTAATTCAATCTGAGAATAATCGGCAGAAACAAGAACACGGTTTTCGTCGCCAGAGACAAACATTTTGCGAAGCTCCTTACCCTCCTCTGTTCTTACAGGAATATTCTGCAAATTAGGCTCTGCACTCGATAGCCTGCCTGTTGTGGTAAGAGTCTGCTTAAATACGGTATGCACCACACCCGTTTGTTTATCAACCAAAGGCAGCATTCCGTCGATGTACACGCTTACAAGCTTTGTTAGTTTTCGGAAGCTGATGATCAAAGGAATGATTTCGTGGTCGTTTATCAGACCTTCAAGTACGTCATTATCGGTGGAATAGCCCGTTTTGGTCTTTCTTCCGTGCTTTAACCCAAGCTTTTCAAATAAAATTGAACCAAGCTGTCGCGGAGAATTGATATTGAATTTTTCATCGGCTAGTGCGTAAATTTGCTCCTGCAAAAGAGCAATTTCACTCTTGTATTTGTTGCCAAGCTCTGTTAAAACAGAAAGGTCGATATGGAAGCCATCCTCTTCCATCTGTGCAAGAACATCCGCAACCTTACACTCAAGCGAATATAAATTCTGCATTTCGTACTGTTCGATTTTTTCCTTGCAGGTTTTTTCAATTTCAAAAAACGCGGCTGCTCCGTTTTCTTCAGGATAGCCCTCGGACGTAAGCATACTTTTTTCGTCTTTTGGGTCAACTGAGCCATCAGTAAGATATTTCAGTATAGCAAGATCCTCTACCTGACCGTTTAAGGTGATCTGATATTCCTTCAGAATACCGTAAAGACCCTTTACATCGAAAACCAGTTTTTTCACAGATTCATTCTGTAAGAAGGGAGCAATGCTGTTCCAGAACGCTTCGGTGGTTATTATATCAGGAAACAAGGAGTCCTCAACAACAGGAAAATAATCGGTATCTTCATCAAACGCAACATGATAGCATCCGTTATTCGCCCAGATAGCAATGACTGCAACAGAATTGCTTAAAAGCTTATTCCACTCTGTTAAAGTATTGACCTGTACGGAGGTAACCTCTTTTTCAGGTAAACTGATTGCAGCACTAAAAATACTATCTCGCTTCAGTAAAGATCTGAACTCTAACTGCTCAAATTGCTGCCTGACCTTTTCGCTGAACGGATAGCTGTATTCCATATCGGCAAGAGTTACGGCAAGATTACAATCTGTTTTGATTGTTGCAAGCTCGCGGCTCAGATATGCCATTTCACGGTCTGCTTCAAGCTTTTCCTTTAATTTTCCTTTAATTTGGGAGATGCTTTCATAAACACCGTCAATATTGCCATATTGCTCTAAAAGAGAAAGTGCTGTTTTATCTCCTACACCCTTTACGCCGGGAATATTATCTGAGCTATCTCCGCTGAGAGCTTTATATTCAATTACCTGTGCGGCAGAAAAACCAAATTTCTCCTTGATATTTATTTCATCGATTTCGTCAATTTCGGTGATACCCCGTTTTGTTAAGTAAACCTGAATGTTGCTGTCAACAAGTTGAAGTGCGTCACGGTCACCGGTTACGATAACGGTAGGAATGCCAAATCGTTTGGCAACTGTGCCAATGATATCGTCTGCTTCAATACCCTCCTGCTCTAAAATACAGATGCCCATGGTTTTTAAGACATCGTGTAAAATTGGCATCTGGGAGGCAAGCTCAGCAGGCATTCCCTTTCGTGTTGCCTTATAACCGTCGTAAAGAAGATGGCGGAAGGTTTTTGCACGCATATCGAATGCAACGGCAAGATGAGAGGGCTGAACATCCTCAATAATACGGACGAGCATATTGATAAATCCGTAAACGGCATTTGTATAAACACCCTGCGAATTTGTAAGAGCGGGTGTCGCAAAAAAAGCACGGTTGATTAAGCTGTTGCCGTCTATTAAAACAATACGCAACATATAGGGATCCTCCTATCAAACAACTGCTATTATTTATTATACCTTAAATACAAAAAATCAACAAGTTTTTCCTTTTACCTATTAAAAAAATGTTGCCTTTTTTTTATGAATATGGTAGAATATAGTGGCTGTCGATAAGAAGCAATGCGCCGGTGTGTTGGAATTGGCAGACGAGGCGGACTCAAAATCCGTTGATGGCGACATCGTGTGGGTTCGAGTCCCACCACCGGCACCACCCTGAGTGTAAATCGAACGTTCGGTTTACGCTCTTTTTTTTGTGCTAAGCTCTTCTCAGGTGAAATATGAAAAAAGAAATGGATATGTGTACCCGACCTTTATTCGGGAAAATAATTTTATTTTCGTTGCCCCTGATGTTTACGGGTATTTTACAGCTTTTGTATAATGCTGCAGATATCATTATTGTTGGGCGGTTTGCAAGTGATGCCTCTGCAGGTGCTGTTGGCTCTACGGGCTCTCTTGTCAATCTGATTATCAATTTGTTTATCGGTCTTTCGGTTGGTGCATGCGCAACGGCTTCCCGCTATATCGGAGCAAAGCAAATGGAAAAGTTGGACCGTGTTGTTCATACCTCCGTCTGCATCAGCTTTTTATGCGGTATTGTTATTGGGATTATCGGTTTTTTCTTTTCTGAATACCTATTGGTTCTGATGAATGTTCCCAAGGATAGCTTGCTGCCTCTTTCCACCCTGTATCTTAAAATCTTTTTCCTTGGTACACCCTTTAACTTTTTATATAATTTCTGTGCTTCTTTGCTGAGAGCCAAAGGGAATAATAAAACACCTCTGCTGATCCTCGCATCCACAGGTATTGTAAATGTAGCGCTGAATTTTATTTTCGTTTATTTTTTGCATATGGATGTTGCAGGTGTGGCGGCGGCAACCGTTATTTCTCAAGTTATTTCCGCTGCCTGTATTCTGGTTTATATGATGCGCATGGATGGGCTTTGTAAGGTTACGATGAAGCGTATCGGAATTTATAAGGACGCCTTAAAGGATATTCTGTATATTGGTTTACCTGCGGGAATTCAAGGATGCATCTTCTCCTTTTCAAATGTAATCATTCAATCCTCCATCAATATATTTGGAGATTATGCAGTAACCGGAAATGCTGAAGCGGCAAATATTGAGGGCTTTGTGTATACCTCAATGAATGCGGTGTATCAGGCTTGCCTGACCTTTACGGGACAGAATTACGGCGCCGGTAAGAAAAAGAATATTGACGTCACCTTGTTTAACTGTCTGATTATTGTATCTGTAATAGGTATTGTGATGGGGGTCGGCTTCTATCTTCTTGGAGAGCCGCTTCTTCGTCTGTATACCGATTCTCCGGAGGTAATTGCGTACGGAATACAGCGTATGAAATATATTTGTGTACCGTATTTTTTATGCGGTATAATGGAAATTTTTGTTGGATCTTTACGAGGCCTTGGCAAATCCTTAACCCCGATGATTGTATCTATTATTGGTGTTTGTGGAATACGCATCATTTATATTTTTACGGTATTTGCCACACACCAGACACTTCCCACGCTATATCTTTCTTACATCATTTCATGGATCATTACAGCCGCCATTCACGGAATATGTCTGTTCTTTATACGAAGGAAGGTATTTTCTGAAATGGACAAAAAGGATATTGCAATAGCATAAATAAAAGGAGTAGACCGAATGATCTGTCTACTCCTTTTTTTCAGTTTATGAATAAAGAGATGAATTACATCAGAGAACGGTAAATTGCCTTGATGTCCTCAAATGTAGGATCCTTGGGGTTGCCGGGACGACAAGCGTCATCCATAGCAGACTGCGTGAGGAAATCGAGGTCCTCTTCCTTTACGATTGCTTTCAGATCGGCGGGGATTCCTACATCCTTAGAAAGCTGTTTAACGGCGTTAACGGCGGCGGCGCGGTATTCCTCGGCGGTCATTGCATCTACACCCTCTACGCCCATTGCGCGTGCAATGTCGCGATATTTTTCGCCTGTAGCGGGAGCGTTGTATTCCATAACCGCAGGAAGAAGAATTGCATTACCTACACCGTGAGGAGTGTCATATACAGCGCCAAGTGCGTGCGCCATGGAGTGCACAATACCAAGACCGACGTTGCTGAAGCCCATGCCTGCAATATACTGACCGAGAGCCATACCCTCTCTGCCCTCTGCCTCGCCGGCAACAGCGGAACGTAAGCTTCTTGCAATAACCTCAATTGCTTTCAGATGGAACATATCGGTCATTTCCCATGCACCCTTAGTGATATAGCCCTCGATTGCGTGAGTCAAAGCATCCATGCCGGTAGCGGCGGTAAGACCCTTGGGCATCGTTGCCATCATGTCGCTGTCTACAACGGCTACAACGGGAATATCGTGAGGATCTACACATACAAATTTGCGTTTATTCTGTACGTCGGTGATAACGTAGTTGATGGTAACCTCAGCAGCGGTACCTGCCGTGGTGGGAACGGCGATGATGGGAACGCAGGGATTTTTGGTATCAGCAACGCCCTCTAACGAACGAACATCCTCAAAAGAAGGATTGGTAATGATGATACCAATTGCCTTTGCGGTATCCATCGAGGAGCCGCCGCCGATAGCAATGATACAGTCGGCGCCGCTTTTTTTGAAGGCCTCAACACCTGCCTGAACGTTTTCAATCGTGGGATTGGGTTTGATTTCAGAGAAAACCTCATATGCCTGCTTGGCGTCATCCAATACCTTTAATACCTTGGCGGTAACTCCGAACTTGATAAGATCGGGGTCCGAGCAAACAAAGGCCTTGGTAAAGCCGCGCTTTGCAAATTCGGTTGCAATTTCAGAAATGCATCCAGCACCGAAATAAGAGGTTTCGTTCAGAATAATTCTTGCCATAAGCTTCTCCTTTAACGGGTTTTCCGTTTGTATTATTATATTAGGATTTTTTAATTAAAAACCAAACAACAAGCACAACTGCAAGGGCAATGATAATGCTGCGAATTAGCTTTTTGGTTTTATCACTGATTGCCTTATCTTCAGTAAAATAGCTTGTCTGAATTTCATTTCCGCAGTGCGGACAAACGTTCATATGATCCAATATGGGGTGTTGGCAAATCGGGCATAGCACTGTATGCCGTTCTATATCAGAGCGTTTACCCATAAATTACAGCTCCAATTTTGCTTCAAGAGCAGCTACTCTTTCGGCGAGCTTACTTAAAGCTCCTTCCTTAAAGGGAGAATTTAAGCCTGCTTCCTCTAAAAGCTCACTGAAGGGCTTCGTACCTCCCTGCTTTGCCAGATTACAGTAGCGCTTAAAGGCATCCTGGTAATTATCCTGCATAGCAAAAAGGAATTGCAAAGCTGCAGTTTGCGCAAGACAGTAATCAATATAATAGAAGGGCGATTCAAAAATATGCTGCTGATATTGCCAGCGCGTGCCCTCGCAGATATAAGGAATACCGTCTGTGGAAAGATAAGGACGGAAGGTTTCCTCTAATTTTTTCCATACAGCGTTTCTTTCGGCAGGGGTAAGATCGGGGTTGGCATAAACCTCATGCTGGAAGGCGTCAACTATCGTGCCGTAGGGTAAGAAATTGAAGGAATCAACGAGGTGCATATAACGATAGCGATCTGCGTTTTCGCCGAAAAATTCCTCCATATATTT
>JAFQWR010000248.1 GCA_017407365.1 Clostridia bacterium | reverse complement strand
TTCCGTTTGCTTTATTTTTGATTTTATAGTAAAATAGTAGGTGACACTATTTTAATATAGGTGGAGTTTATATGCAACACAAACACAACACACTGCAGGTATTCTACATTTTCGTCGCTCTCCTGCTCTCGCTCATCATGGCTTTTGCCACCGCTTGTGACGACAGCAACAAAAACGACGACACCACTCCCGACGACGAAACGACGGAAGAGGTTGAGGAAGAGAAGATTCCCCTCCCCATCCTGAACGGTTACTTTACCGATATGTATTCGTCCAGCACATCGTCCTTCCCTGTTGACCCCAAGAACTGGAGCTTAGCGGCAGATACGATTGGCTCTGCTTCCTCGAGCAGCAGTGACGTAACACAGCACGGTATTGTCAGCGTTGACAACGACGATTTCTATGCAAACTCCGACAACTTCCAGACGGAGAAAATGCAGGAAGCAGGCGTTCAGTTCTCTGACACCGCTGAAAGCGTTCTGAAAAACCCCTCCACGCCCTTCATGACGGTGGAAGGCAACGAAGAAACCGACAAATACGTTCTGATGCTGATGAACCAGTACGTAGCTGCAGGTAAGTACGTTTCCTCCTCTATCAGCTTCGCGCAGAATCAATACGCACGCATCATCGTATACGTAAACGCTTTCTCCGTTGACGAAAACGGTAAGGCTGCTTTTGCATACGGTCAGGGTGCCTCCATTGCGCTCAACGGCGGCGATGCTCCCATCGTTCTTCGTAACATCGATACCTCTGCTTATGCTACCTCTAAGGAAGAAATTGCTTTCTGGACGGGTCGCGATGCAGCAGACGTTACCGATGAAGAGGCAGCAACCCTGCAGGGCTGGAAGCGTTATGAATTCTTAGTAGAAGGCTCCGCTCTTTCCTCTTCGAGCTTAACCCTTGAGTTAGGCTTAGGTAAGGGCGCAGAATCGGATACCACGGGCTACACCGAGGGCTTCGCATTCTTCGACCAGATCACCATGGAATACATCACCCAGAAGGAATACTACGCTGCAATCGAGGCAGGCAACGCTGTTACCTACCGCACGCAGTCCGTTCAGGAAATCGTAGATCAGGTTCAGCCCAAGTCTGAGCACTCCTACAACTTCGCTACGGCTGACGATAAGAGCGCTACCGTTTTTGCATACTCCTTCCGCGATGTGACCACGGCTCTTCTGCCCCAGCTTTCCATCAACGATACCACCACGTTCAAGCCCACCGGAAGCACGCAGCTGAACGCTTATTTCGAAAACATCGAGGTAGGCACCGTTAAGGCGAACGACGCTATTTTCTTCAACAACGCAAGCACCGATTCTATTTTCTGCCGTGAGCTTGAAAAGACTGTTGAAGACGAGGAAGGCAACGAAACCACCGAAAAGGTTAACGTTTGGGCGAACGACAACTTCCCCTTCGCAAGCAATGATATCTACTATATTCTCAGCAAAAACGGTCCCACCGCAGGCGGCATCAAGATTGCTGAAAACATCGTAGTTGAGGCTTATAAGTACTACCGCATCAGCGTTTGGGTAAAAACCAGCGAGCCTAAGACGGGCGCAATCAACCTGCACCTGATCAACAACAGCAAGGATATCCCCGATAACAACGCTGCTAAGATGTACTCCTTCACCGGCATCGTAACCGATACCATCTCGTTAAACGACAGAGAGACCCAGGTATCCCGTCACGATAAGTACGCAGATTGGGTAGAATACAGCTTCTATATTTCGGGCAGCCAGTTTGAAGGCTCTACCTTCGACCTCGAGCTGTGGATGGGTAACCGTGTGGTTGCTCCCACCGATGACAAGACCTCGCTTGTTAACGAAAACAACTTCGTTCTTGCTACCAACCTTGTTCAGGAAGAAATCACCAGCGAAAAATACAGCTCCGCTTCCGGCACCAACGCCAAGACGGGCATCGTTGCTTCGCTGACCTCCTCTCCCTCGATCACCAACGGTAACTTCGACGATAGCGTTGCTTCGCAGACCACCCGTTACGATGACGTGAATACCCCCTCCGGCTGGACTGAGCTTTACGGCAAAACCGCTGAGGGCACCTATGCTCCCAACACCTCTGCCGATTACGTTGCAGGTATTGTAAACCGCAACCACGCAGCTGTAGACGGCGGCGCAGCAGATTACGAGGGCAAGGCGTTCTACGCAGCATTCAAGCAGGCAATCAACCCCTTAAATGCAAACCTTAACACCGCATTGGATACCTTCTACAACATCGACGGCACCTCCAGCGGCAACACCAACGTTATGATGATTTATAACGTAAACGCAACCGCAATCGGCTATCGCGCAGGCTCCGGCTCTGTTGCAGCAAACACCTTTGTTGAGGTTCGCGTTTGGGTAAGAACGGAAAACACCAACGGCAACGCTTACATCTACCTCACCTCTGACGGCGAAGTAATCGTTCCCGAGGGTCTGATTGCAACCTATGATGAAAACGACGATGAGGTTGTTACCTCCGTTACCGAGCATAAGGGCGAAGCTCTTCAGATTGCTATCCCCGCTTCTGCAGCAGGCAGCTGGAACTGCTACAAGTTCTATATCGCAGCAGGCGCTGAGGCAGTAAACTACAACCTCGAGCTGTGGCTGGGTAGCATGGATGCAAGTGAGCTGACCTCCGGTATGATGTTCTTCGATATGGCAAGCGGCACCACCGTTACCGAGGCTGTTTACGATGCAGCTAAGGAAGCAGCTGATGAAAACGCAGTATTTGGCGACTACTCCGAATATTACGTAGAGCCCGGCACCTCCTCCGACACCGAGGATGAAGAGGAAGAAGAGGAAGAAGAAGCTGAAAACAATGCTTCCTGTGGCTCCATCGGTTGGGAAGGCATCACCACCATCGCTCTGATGGTTGCCATCATCGTTGCTCTCGTTGCTGTTCTTGCACGTAAGATTTCCTCCTCCAAGAAGTTCCAGAAAAAGCAGGAGCTTTCCGAGCGTTCCTACGACAGAAACAATGAGGAAGAATAATCCATCAGAATAAAACGCAAAGCGGCGTTCCCCATTCGGGAGCGTCGCTTTTTTATTGTTCCTCTGCCCTTGCTCAGATTTCACAGGTGCAAGAAAGACCGGTTTTTGTCAGCAGCCTTCGGATGACGGTTTATACACAAGACTTTCACACAGAAAAACACAGAAAAGCCTTGTCAAATGCACACGCATATGCTATAATAAAGAAAAACAAATATAAAAGGAGCATATAAATGAAAAGATTTCTTTCTGTTTTTCTGATTCTTTTGCTTGCAGTAAGCTCGACTCTTTCGCTCGTAGCCTGCAACGATACACCCAATAACGACAATAAGGATGACCCCACTCCTCCTGCACCCGTTGTTAAAACAATTACGCTCGACGCAAGCAAGCTGCAAGCCTCTGTTACGGAAGCAAGCAAAAAGGACCTTGCGCTTACCCTTTCTGCCAATATCTCCGGTATGATGATGGGCAGCAGCTATGCCAATGCAAAGGTCGCCATCGACCGCTTTGAAAACGATTTTGACGCTGACCTTTCTGTTTCTTACCTGGAAAACATCGAAAACCAATTCTACGAAAACACCATGCAGGCAATCAAGCGTGACGAGGTATTTGGCTCTCGCAACAAAACCGATCTTATGCGCTACGATGCCACAACGGGCAACTACGTGATTGACGGCGAGCCTGCCACCTTCAGCGAATGGGCTTTGGATGTTTTCAGCTTAGAGGATATTTTCGGTCAGCTTGAATCGGAGCAGCTTGACGAGCTGCTTTCTGAGCTGATTGGTGAAACCGCTATTGAGGCTACTGAAGAGGAAAGAGGCTATGTTTATCAGATTACCGCAGACTACAAGCAGCAGGCAATCGATGCAATGCAATCCGTTCTGGATCTGATGGAATCGAATCTGTGGGAAATTTTAACGGACGCCATCAACGAAATCCAGCAGGAGCTTCCTGAGGAAGACCGCCTCACCGAGCAAAAGCTTCTTGATTACATAAATGATCTTGCACAAAAGGATCCTCTGCTCAGCACCTTTGTGGATGATTTCAACGCCTATGCCGCTGAAATTACCGACAGAGAGGACGCCGACATCTTCCTTTTGGTTGATTATTATGCAGACGATCTGACGATCGGTCAGATACAGGATTTTCTTGCCGAATACACCGAGGAAAATATCTTTGAAGGCTACGACCGTAACCTTACCTTAGGTGCTTTCCTCCGTAATACGGTAAACAGCCTGCCCGCCCTTGCCTTCCTTCCTTACACGGAAATTTATAAGGAGGATGCAGACGGCAATATCCTTTATGACGAGGAAGGAAACCCCATTTTGGAAGCCATTGTTTACGATCCCATCACCTTGCTTTTATGCGGTGAAAAGGATCCCTTAGAATGCACCGTTGCGGATATAATGGACAATCTCGATCAGGTAAAGCTTTCGCAAATCATCACTCCCGCTGAGGGCGAATCGCTTGCAGACACCTTAACCCGTAAGTATAACGAAGCAAAGGCTACCCTTACCGATGCCTCTGTTAAGGCTCTGCTCTCCCCCTACATCGGCGAAGAAGCGTTCAACAGTCTTTTGCAGTCGCTCTCCACGATGACTGTGGGTAAGTGCGGCATTACGATGGACCTCATTTTTGATGAAAACGGAACACTGCTTTCCGTAGAGGGCAATGCCATTTTCACGGTGGGCTCCTTTGTAAACGGTATGTTCAGCGCAATGTTCGCCGTTAACGCAGATATCACCCTTCTTTTTGCGGATCAGACGTTAGAGCAGATTGTTCTTCCCGAAATCCCCGTATAAGGCATAAATAACCATCGGGCTGTCGCAAGTGTGACAGCCCTTTTTCATTCCATTTTCCACATCTTCCCCGACCTTAACACAAAGAACAATCGTCACTTGTTTTGACGGCATATTTTGCACCAAATTTCAACAAGCCTGTTTTTACGAAGACTTACAAGGAAACAATGACTTTGTTTATATTTTAGGCCATTTTCAGCCCCAAACCAAAAATAAACCGTTTGTTGAAATAACGCAGAGAATCACTGATATGCAAAAAAGGAGCAGCAAAGGGATGATTCCCTACGCTACTCCTTTGATTGTTTATAAAGGTGATAAAACCACTACACCGTTTTACCGTTACTGTATGTGCTTCATTACAAAACGGAACACTCCAAAAAGAGGAACAAACAATACGGGCACGGAGCAGGCAACGCATAGCACCTGCGGAAAAAGCACCGGAAGGGATGCATAAAAATAATTCCGTGCCGCGCTCGCTGTAAAGCCGTAATACAGCGGTGTAATCAGATTATCCAGCATAGTAAAGCAAACGGTCATAATTACAGCCAACGCAGTAAATACAGCAATCTGTGCCACCGTATGCGCCTTTTGCATATGTGCGCCCATAAAGCCAAACAGCAGCGAAAACAGATTCCAGTATATCAGATACAGTATCACAGCTGTGGGCGTAAACCCGAATATCAGGCAACGCACAAGCGCATATGCCGTTGCAGTGAGCATACTCATTTTAACCCCGGACGCCACACAGAAGCATAGAAAGACAGCCGTAACAAGCTCAACCCCCGCAATTCCGCTGAGCACCATCTGAACTGCAAGCAGAAGTGCAACAGTTACGCCGCAATAGGTAATTCTTTTGGTGGTACGCATCAGAATACTGTATATACCCAGATATAAGTATAGCCCTCTTTGATGATTAAGGACTCATACCCCCAGGCGGCAGAGCCGTACACCTCGCCGTCATACTCTGCCTCACCCCAGGCACTGTTGGAGTTGTCGGGGTCATTTGTATACAGCATCCAGCTTGCCGTCCAGGTTACCACGTCGTTTTCCACGCCGTTGATAGAGATAATCATACCATCCTTTGCTTCATACGAAAGTCTGCCGGATTCAGAAAGAGCATCCATATACTCCTTCAAGGTGGTATCCTTTTCTATTTTCATCACTGCCGTGCTTGCCTTGATTACGATTGCAGAATCGTCGATGGTGACATAACGGCTTTGACATCCGCACAGAAAGCACACAGACAGGCAAAGCAGAACAAACAAAGTAACAAATCTTTTCATAAAGCCTCCTTCTGCATAAAAAACAAAAGCGTATTCCGCAAAAGAGCAGAATACGCCTGAAAAGCAGGGGTGAAATCTGTTCTTCTTTGCCCAAGAACGCTACTTCTGTTTTGCGCTTACGGCAGGCTACCCGACTGTTACGGTAATGACTGTTGCGACGGATTTACACCGCTCTTTCCCTGCTCTCTCACGGCTCAGCCGCAAACTCGCAAGCGATATGCAATTGTATAAATTATAGCATATTCGTTCGGTTTTGACAAGTAATATGCCTTGGTTGTACAATAAAACATATGCTCAGCTCTTTCTGCTCAACGGAAGCACTGCTAAACCGAATGCTGAAAAGCAAAATAAAAAACCTCTTTTGCACAAAACAAAAGAGGTTTATGGAGCTAATGGTCGGACTCGAACCGACGACCTGCGCATTACGAATGCGCTGCTCTACCAACTGAGCCACATTAGCACGAGTATTATGATACCATATTTGGCAAAAAAAGTCAACTGCAAAAGGGCTGTTTGCAAAAAATTCTTTTGTGTTTTTGTATGATAAACGGCATTCCGCACATACTGCAAGAAGAGCAATCTGAAATAGAAGCTGTTGACAAATCCAACACTGATTCACGCTTGCTTACAAACGCAAATAAGGAGGAATTACTGTGAGAAGGAAATTGAAAAAGATAATCCATCTGTTAAAAAGCATGCAGGATCCTTCCGGAAGCTATACGGGTAACCCCACGGACGGAAGCGAACAGCCTACACAGGATGCGGATGATTTATAAAATACCTGTCGGTGGAAAATCAGGCATATATGCAAGGATGCAATATTGTTTGCAAGCTTGTGCTGATCGCCATAATTTTGCAAAAATAAAAGAGCCGTAAATGCTTACGGCTCTTATTTAACCTATGCGGTTAATTACTTAATGATTTTGGAAACAACGCCGGAACCAACGGTTCTGCCACCTTCACGGATAGCGAAGCGAAGACCTTCTTCGATAGCGATAGGCGTGATGAGGGAAACCTTCATGGTGATGTTGTCGCCAGGCATAACCATTTCTACACCTTCGGGCAGCTTGATGGAGCCGGTAACGTCGGTGGTACGGAAATAGAACTGGGGACGATAGCCATCAAAGAAAGGAGTGTGACGGCCACC
>JAFQWR010000247.1 GCA_017407365.1 Clostridia bacterium | reverse complement strand
TAGCAAGAGCCTCGCCCTCTACGTCGTCTGCAATAATTAAAAGCTTCATGCCATTCTGGGCAACCTGCTCTAAAACGGGCAGAATATCCTGAATGGAGGAAATCTTCTTATCGGTGATTAAAATCACGGGGTTATCCAGCACCGCTTCCATTTTATCGGTATTGGTAACCATGTAGGGCGAGCAATAGCCGCGGTCAAACTGCATACCCTCGGTGGTGGAAAGGAAGGTAGAGCTGGTTTTGCCCTCGTCGATGGTGATAACGCCATCCTTGCCCACAACCTCCATAGCGTCTGCAATCAGCGCACCAACCGCCTCGTCGTTTGCGGAAACGGAAGCAACCTGCGCAATATCCTGCTTGGTAACAACGTCACGGCGAATGGCAAAGACCTCTTCGCACGCCTTTCTTGCAGCCTTTAAGATGCCTGCCTTTAAGATCATGGGGTTTGCGCCGGCAGCAACGTTTTTCATACCTTCCTTCACGATTGCCTGAGCAAGCAATACAGCCGTGGTGGTGCCGTCACCCGCAACATCGTTCGTTTTGGTGGAAACCTCCTTCAAAAGCTGTGCGCCCACGTTCTGGAAGGGATCCTCTAAATCGATCTCCTTTGCAATGGTAACACCGTCGTTGGTGATTAAGGGCGTAGCAAATTTCTTATCCAGCACTACGTTTCTGCCCTTGGGACCAAGCGTGATTTTTACAGTATCGGCAAGTGCGTTTACGCCTGCCTCCAATGCTCTTCTGGCTTCCTCGCCATATTTGATTTGTTTAGCCATAAAATAAATCTCCTTTACTCTACGATTGCCAGAATATCACTCTGGCGGATGATGATAACTTCCTTGCCGTCTACCTTGAACTCGCTGCCGGCATATTTGCTGTAAAGCACCTTATCGCCAACGGCTACCTGCATGACGATTTCCTTTCCGTCAATTACTCCACCGGGGCCAACGGCAATTACCGTTGCCATCTGCTGCTTTTCCTGTGCGGCAGCAGGCAAAAAGATGCCGCCCTTCGTTTTTTCTTCTGCGGAAACTGCTTCGATCACTACCTTATCGAATAACGGTCTGAGCTTCATAAATAACCTCCATTTACTGATATTTGCCAATTTCCTCGGCTCTTATTATTTACTGTTTTAGCACTCTTTACACCCGAGTGCTAATTCATTATAGTACAAATTAAAAAAAGTATAAAGTCTGTTTATTTGCATTTACGGAAGAATAAACAAAATTACACGCGGTTAGAAAGCAAAAAATACCTCTTTTGCCAACATAAGCCATTTTTGAAAATTTCACATTTCCCCTTGCCAAAGCCTCTTGCTTTTGGTATAATGATAAACAAAAATGCCCTTTTGGGAAGAACAGGAGAAGCACCCTTATGGAACGCTATGCATGGACAGCAAAGATCTTACCCGGCAAGCAGGAGGAATACATCCGCCGCCACAACGAAATCTGGCCCGAGCTCGTTGCTCTTTTGAAGGAGGCAGGCATCTGCAACTACACCATTTACCTTTCGGGAAACACCCTTTTTGGCTATTACGAATGCGAAAAAGGGGTGGCGTACGCAGCCAAGGCACAGGCAGAAAGCCCCATTGTAGACCGTTGGAACGCCTACATGAAGGACGTTATGCAGATGGAAATGGACCCCGAAACGGGCGCACAGCCCCGACTAACCGAGGTATTCCGCCTAGACTAATCACTTATCGCAAAGCCCCGTTTGCCATTTCTTAGGCAGAGTAATGCCGTACGCTTGCTCTCAGGCGACGGCAACACAGCCCTCTCTCGTGCGCAGGCTTTTTATGCAAGCACAGGAGTATCTTACCATGCGTGCAGGGAAAAAGTCAAATAATCTGTCAAAAAAAAGTCTTTCGACAAAAAAAGCCGTCGCAATCTGAAGCAACGGCTTTTCTTTTACGTCAATCGTTATTTTACACGCTCCATGTATTCACCCGTACGGGTATCCACACGGATTTTTTCACCCTCGTTGATGAAAAGAGGAACGGAAAGCTGATAGCCCGTTTCAAGCGTTGCCATTTTGGTAACGTTGGTAGCGGTATCACCCTTAACGCCGGGCTCGCATTCGGTTACGGTAAGCTCAACAAAGTTGTCGGGCTCTACCGAGAAGGCTGCACCCTTGTAGAATTTGATGGTAGCGGTGTCGTTCTCCTTTAAGAACATCAGAGCATCCTCTACCTGGCTGTAGTTCAGGGGGAGCTGCTCGTACGTTTCGTTATCCATGAAGTAGTAGAGCTCGCCGTCGCTGTACAGGTACTGCATCTTTTTGGTTTCGATATGCGCCTTTTCAACGCGGTCGGTGGGGTTCCAGGTACGCTCTAACACAGAGCCCGTAACTACGTTTTTGATACGCGTACGAACGAACGCTGCGCCCTTACCGGGTTTAACGTGTTGGAATTCCACAACGGTAAAGACGTTGCCGTCGATATCGATGGTGAAGCCTTTGCGGAACTCGCCCGCGGAAATCATTTCTGCCATAAGTCCTCCGTATAGGGCTGTTTACGCCCTCATGAATTTATTTATTTATTGCTTACAGAACGGTAAGCTCAGCGGAAAGGGTGGTTAAATCCTCTGCGCCGTTTTTACGTACCACCAGAATATCCTCAGTGCGTACGCCAAATTTTCCTTTCAGATAGATACCGGGCTCTACCGTTACAATCATCCCCTCAACAAGAGGATCCTCCGAGCGCATACCGAGCCTGGGGTATTCGTGAATATCCAGCCCTACGCCGTGACCGGTGCCGTGACCGAAATACGCCCCGTAGCCGTAGGCTGTGATGATATCTCTGCATACAGCGTCTAACGCGCCTGCACTCATCCCTGCCTTCAGCTGAGAAATACCTGCGGCGTGCGCCTCGCCCACAATGCGGTAAATCTCCCGTGCCTCCTTGCCCGGGTCACCGAGTGCCACAGTGCGCGTGGTATCTGAGCAATAACCCTTATAGATAGCACCGAAATCGAAGGTGATCAGCTCGCCCTTTTTGATTTTCTTGCCGTCGGGCACTGCGTGCGGCACGGAGGAATGCTCTCCGCTTGCCACAATGGAGGCAAAGCTCGGATCCTCAGCGCCAAGAAGACGCATATTATGCTCCAGCTCAACAGCGAGATACCGTTCGGTGACGCCCTCCTTAACAAGGGGGAGCGTTTTGATAAAGGCGGCCTCTGCAATCTGCTGTGCCTTTTTTATACAGGCGATTTCCTCCTCCGACTTCACGGCACGCATTTTTTCGATTGCACCCGAAAGCGGCTCTAACACAAGAGGAGCAAGAAGCTTTGCATAGCCTTGGTACGCAAGGTAGGTCATCTTCCCTTCCTCAAAGCGCACCTCTACTACATGGCATTCAGAAAAAAACCTCTTGATTGCATCGCCCTGCTCTGCATAGCCGTAGATACCGACCTCAACGCCTGTACCCTGAAAATGCGCCTCGGCAAGCTCTGCATAGCGGAAGTCGGTAACGAGCAACGCTCTGCCCTTTGCCGCAACCAGAACACAGTCCTCTCCGGGATAACCTGTAAGATACGAAATGTTTTTGCTTGACGTCACCAGCACACCGGAATAATCGGGTACCGTTGCCATCAGCCTGTCAATTAAAGCTATCATACTGTTTTAGTATATCACAAAAAGCAAGAAAATGCAAAGGCTTTTTACAGCACGAACGAAAAAACCTTTCCTCAGAACAAAAAAAATTGCAAAATAAAGGGAGGAAGCAATGCGCTTTACGGCATTACACCAAAAACAGAGAGTGTTTTTGAAGCCTTTTGCACACGCTCTGCACGTTTTCAGCGGTTATTTTCAGAAAAAAGCAGGAAAAGCCGCCGTATATTATCGCCGCCCGCCCTCAAACAAAGGCCTTCCTCCGAAGCACTTACGCCCCAAGGGTAAGATACAGCCCAACCCCTGCCTGCAACGCCGCAAGCAGAGAGAAGCACACAACAAAATACCAATGCTTTGTTTTATGGCGAAACAGCACCATACCCAAAAAGCCACCGCAGCCACCCATAATGAGCGCAGAAAGAAACAACGCCTTTTCGGATATCCGTCTTTTTCCTGCGATTGCCCTTGCTTTATCTATCCCCATCAAAAGCATGGAAATCAGACTGCATACCGCCAGAATATACCAATATACCTTCATTTTTTCTCCTTGCCGACATCCATTCACTCTGTAAATGCGCGGCTTATGATATGTGCATTTCTTCATACAACACGGGCAGCACAAGCAGCAGGCAAAACCTTACACACCGCCACATCTGCACAAAAAAAGCAGGGCAAACAACCGTCCGCCCTGCTCCGCTTAATTATCTGATTATTCTTCCTCAACAGGCTCTGCCTCAGCAGGCGTAATGGCAAAGGACATAACCTTGCCGCCGTCCTTCGTTTTCATGATGCGTACACCCTGCGTATCTCTGCCGATTACGGGGATTTCCGTAACCTTGATACGGATGATGATGCCGTTATCTGCAATAACCATAACGTCGTTATCGTCCTGCACGAGCTTCATGCCCACGAGTTTACCCGTCTTTTCGTTGAAGGTACCCGCCTTCGTGCCCTTACCTGCACGCGTCTGCATACGGTAATCCTCAATGGCGGTACGCTTACCAAAGCCGTTTTCGGTGACGGAAAGCACCTTGCCCTCGTTGCCTAAAACGATCATATCCACCAAGCGGTCGGCATCCGAAAGCTTCATGCACTTAACACCCTGCGAGCCTCTGCCCGTAATACGGACGTCCTCCTCAGAGAAGCGGATACACTTGCCCTCGTAGGAGCCTACCAGAATTTCGTCGTAGCCGCTGGTCAGATGCACGGAAATCAGCTCATCGTCCTCCGTTAAGCTGATTGCAATTTTACCCACCTTACGGATGGAAGCAAATTCCTCAATCGCCGTCTTTTTAATCAAGCCGCGCTTGGTTGCCATAACGAGGTAGCCGCGCGGATTTTCGGGCATGGGAAGCACTGCGGAAACGCTTTCTCCATCCTCAAGCTGCAGCAGGTTGACGATGGCTCTGCCACGTGCATTGCGCTCTGCCTCGGGAATTTCGTAGCCCTTGATGGTATATACCTTACCCTTGTTGGTAAAGAACATGATGCTTGCATGGGTAGAGCAGACAAACATATTTTCGATGAAGTCCTCTTCCTTGCTTCTGTGCGCAATCACGCCCTTGCCGCCACGCTTCTGGCTCTTGTACTCATCCAGAGGAATACGCTTGATATAGCCGAAGTGCGTCATAGAAACAACAACGTCGTGCTCCTCGATGAGGTCGGCAATATCGATCTCGCCGTAGTCGGTGGAAATCTCCGTAAGACGCTCGTTGCCGTAGCTTTCGGAAACCTTGCCAAGATCCTCCTTGATGATATTCATCAGCTTTTCATCGCTGGCAAGAATGGACTTGTATTCTGCAATCAGTGCGTGCACAGCCTCCAATTCCTCCTTGATCTTTTCGACCTCTAAGGAGGTTAAGCGTTGCAGACGCATCTCTAAAATAGCGGTACACTGACGGTCGGTTAAAAGGAATTCCTCCGAAAGTCTTTCGGCGGCCTCCACCTTATCGCGCGAGGTCTTGATTACACGGATAACCTCATCGATGTTGGTAAGAGCAATCACCAAGCCCTCTAAGATATGTGCGCGCTCCTCTGCCTTTTCCAGGTCGTAGCGCACGCGGCGGGTAACAACCTCTCTCTGGTGCAGAATATACTGCGAAAGAATTTCCTTTAATCCAAGAACCTTGGGCTCGCCGTCCACTAAGGCAAGCAGGGTGATACCGTTGGAAATCTGCAGCTGTGTATGCTTGAACAGAGCATTCAGCACCACCTGCGGATTGAAATCCTTTTTCACATCGATAACAAGACGCATACCCGAGCGGTCGGATTCCTCACGGATATCCGAAATACCCTCAAGGCGCTTATCACGCACCATGTCTGCAATCGACTCAATCAGACGTGCCTTGTTTACCTGATAGGGAAGCTCGGTTACCACGATACGCTGACGGGTGCCGTTGTTGTATTCCTCAATTTCAGTACGGGAGCGGATAATTACGCCGCCCTTACCCGTACGGTACGCCTGACGCACAGCAGCTCTGCCCATTAAGATACCGCCGGTGGGGTAATCGGGCGCGGGGATGTACTTCATCAGATCGTCTACCGTCATCTCGGGATTGTCAATCAGCGCAATCGTGCCTGCAATAACCTCGTTTAAGTTATGCGGGGGAATGTTGGTAGCCATACCAACCGCAATACCGTCCGCACCGTTTACCAGAAGGTTGGGGAAACGGGCAGGCAGCACGGTGGGCTGCATTTCGGAATCGTCGAAGTTGGGGTAAAAATCTACGGTGTTCTTTTCGATATCACGCAGCATTTCGGTGGCGATGGGCGAGAGCCTTGCCTCTGTATAACGCTGTGCAGCCGCAGGGTCGCCGTCTACCGAGCCAAAGTTGCCGTGGCCGTCTACCAGGGGCTTATTGATCGAAAAGGGCTGTGCCAGACGCACCAGGGCGTCGTATACGGCACTGTCGCCGTGGGGATGGTATTTACCAAGCACTTCACCGACGATACGTGCGCATTTCTTGTGCGGCTTATCGCTGGTTAAATGCAGGTCCTGACCCATAGCATATAAAATTCTTCTGTGAACGGGCTTTAAGCCGTCACGCACGTCGGGAATCGCACGGGAAACGTTAACCGCCATTGCATACGCAATGAAGGATTTTTTCATCTCCTCCACCACGGGAAGCTTTTGAACGGTGCTTTGCTCTAAGTGCTTTCTGAATTCCTCGCCGGCCTGTACGTTACTTGTTTTTCTTGCCATAATATATCCTCTTTACGCTCCTCTTTTTTGCGGGAAAGCTAACGGTCGCACCGTTAAATATCCAATTCCTTAACAAGCTTTGCGTTTTCCTCGATGAACTGACGGCGAAGCTCGGGCTTTTCACCCATCAGCACGGAGAAGATCTCGTCTGCCTCGTAAGCGTCCTCCATCGTTGCCTGCAACAGAATACGGTTTGCAGGGTCCATCGTGGTTTCCCACAGCTGATCGTGGTTCATCTCACCAAGACCTTTATAACGCTGAACGTCTGCGCCCTTTCTGCCGATCTTGTCTAAATGCTCCTCGAGCTGCTTATCCGAATAGAGATAGGTATCCACTCTGTTTTTGGTAACCTTATAAAGAGGCGGCTGTGCGATATACACGTGGCCGTTTTCAATTAAGGGACGCATAAAGCGGAAGAAGAAGGTAAGAAGCAGAATACGAATGTGGCTACCGTCTACGTCGGCATCGGTCATGCAGATGATGCGGTCGTAGCGCAGCTTGCTTTCGTCGAAGTCCTCGTGAATGCCACAGCCAAAGGCGGTGATCATAGCGCGGATCTCCTCGTTTTCTAAAATTCTGTTCAGACGCGCCTTTTCTACGTTTAAGATTTTACCGCGTAAGGGAAGAATTGCCTGGAATCTGCGGTCTCTGCCCTGCTTTGCGGTTCCGCCTGCGGAATCACCCTCTACGATGTAGATTTCGCAGTATTTTGCCTCACGCTCGGTGCAGTCTGCCAGCTTACCGGGAAGGGTTGTAGATTCCAGAACGGTTTTACGGCGGGTCAGATCACGTGCGTTACGTGCAGCCTCTCTGGCGCGCTGTGCAAGCAGACACTTCTGAATCAGCTCCTTGGTTTTGGCAGGATTTTCCTCCAGGAAATCACCGAAGACCTCCGTCATTGCTCTGCCCACAATACCGCGGATTTCGCTGTTGCCAAGCTTCGTTTTGGTCTGCCCCTCGAACTGAGGCTCAGGGAGCTTGACGGATACGACAGCGGTTAAGCCCTCACGGACGTCCTCACCCGAAAGCTTGTCGTCCTCCTTTAACAGACCCAGCTTTTTGCCGTATTCGTTCACAAGACGGGTGATGGCGTTTTTGAAGCCGTCCAGGTGCGTGCCACCCTCGTCGGTATTGATGTTGTTTGCATAGGGGTAGATCAGCTCGGTATAGGAATCGTTATATTGCATAGCGATTTCTACCGTAACGTCATCGTACACCTCTTCCATATAAATGGGCTCGTCAAACAGAGTCACCTTGTTTTTGTTCAGCTGAATGACAAAATCCAGAATACCGCCCTCGTAGCAGAGCGTGTCCTCACGGTTGCAGCCCTCGCGAGAATCTCTCAGAATGATGGTCAAGCCCTTGTTCAGATACGCAAGCTCACGCAGACGGCTTCTTAAGGTTTCGTAATCGAAAACGGTGGTTTCGAAGATGGTATCGTCGGGCAGGAAGGTAACGCGCGTGCCCGTCATAAAGGTTTCGCCCGTTACGGCAAGACGCGCCTCGGGAATGCCACGGTTATATTTCTGATAATGCACCTTTCCGTCCTGATAGACCTCAACAATCAGCCATGTGGAAAGTGCGTTTACAACCGAAAGACCTACGCCGTGCAGACCGCCCGAAATTTTATAGCCGCCACCGCCGAACTTACCGCCGGCATGGAGCTTGGTGAGCACCAGCTCTACCGCAGACACCTTTTCCTTATGGTGGATACCGCAGGGAATGCCGCGGCCGTTATCCACAACCGTACAGGAGCCGTCCTTATTGATTTCCACGATGATTTTATCGCAATAGCCCGAAAGAGCCTCGTCGATGGAGTTATCCACGATTTCATGCACCAGGTGATGCAGACCGTGCTCGTCGGTGCTTCCGATATACATACCCGGGCGCTTACGTACAGGATCCAGACCCTCTAAGACCTGAATTTGTGACTCGTCATAATGCCCTTCTACCTTGTTCGCCATAAAAGCCTCCTGTAAAAGTATTTGCGCTGAAAAAAGCGCTGTTTGATGTTATTTCTTCCTTTGCTTCGATAAGGTCAGATATTCTCCGCTACGCCTCAGGGCGTTGACCGTAACGGTGGCGGGTATCGCCTTCACGCCGTCACACCCCAAAAGCACGAGGGTATCGCCCTCGCTCTCTTGCAGCAGAGTGCTGTTTGGAGAGGCGCAGGCGCGTGCGGAAAATCTTCCCAGAACGTCCTTTGTGCGCACGGCAAAACACCTTCCTCACCTTATCCCCTCAATTATAACACATTTTCCAAAAAAAAGCAAACACTTTCACGTACATTTTTTCATTCGACAGCGTATAACGCCCAAAAACCGCCCAAAAACCGCCCATTCAACCCTTTCGGTACAAAATCCATTTTTTTAACCAACTGTTTTTACCCCATTTTTCGGCGTTGGCAACAAGAAGGCGGGGGTATTGCTTTACAGAAAAAAAGCTTGAAAAAAGCCAAACCTCCGCTTCTCCCTTCTCAATTTCCCGGACTTTGAAAAAAGCATTACAAATCTGTTGACAAATCCTCAAAAAAGCATTATACTATAATCAGTATCATAGTAGTGAAACCTGTTTTATACCTAACCAAGAACTAATAGGTCGCTATGATAAAGGTACTACAAAATGTAGTAACCTGCAAAGCTCTGACGACCTCAACAAGGTC
>JAFQWR010000246.1 GCA_017407365.1 Clostridia bacterium | reverse complement strand
TGCTTTACTGCTGTTGTGTGCAGGTGCTTTCATAAAAAGAAGCAATTAAAAATTACTGTAAATCAAGCCTATTGGGCTAAAAATATGTAACAGGAGGCAATTATGAAAAAAATCATGAAAGTTTTGGCGCTTGTTTTAGCGCTGACCGTTCTCTTCAGCTTTACCGCTTGTAATGATGAGCCCGGTAAACAGGGGGATACTTATGTTCTTACCATTTACCGTGCCCGCAGCTCCGGCATGTCTGATGGCGTAAGAGATGAGGCTGTAAAACAGGCAATTGAAGACAAGTTCTACAAGGATACCGGTATCAGCATTTCGTTGGATGTTCAGCTTTACACCAACACGGCTATCACCGATATCGTTGACGTGAACTACAACAACAAAAACAAAAACATCGACGGTATCTTCCACTATTTAAGTGAGGATGCAGGCAGTGCAATCACCAAGTATGCAAAAAGCTCCGACGGTGCTGCTATGAATCTGGATCCCATTTTAGAGCAATACGGTCAGAACATTCTGGCAAAGATCAACGAAAACGACGTTGGGCATCTTGCTGACCGCTCCGGCTATTTCAACATCGACGGAACGTATACCCGTACGGCATTGTCCGGCTTCTCGAAGGAGGGTGGCTTCGGTATCTTAATGCGTAAGGATCTGATGCGCAACGTTCAGGGTGTAACCGGTCTTGATCCCGAGGATTACGACATCAACAACGACGGCTTCAAGAGCATGACCGTTTCTGAGTTCGAAAGCGTTATGCGTGCTATCAAGGCAGATACCTCCAACGATGTTTCCACGCCCGTAAACGGTGCTCCCTGGGATCTGATGCGTGTAGTTGCAACCTCGTTCGGTGTCAGCGCTATGTCCGGCTACGGTCTGGATGCAAACGGCAAGTTTGTTCCTGCGCAGTTTACCCCCAATTGGGATAAATACGTAGACCTGATGTACAATTGGGCAAACGAGGGTATCTGGGAGCAGGAAAGCAATAACACCACCGATGACCAGCGTCAGACCAACCTGATTGCAGGCACCGCTGCTGCATATCTTGCATATCCCACGGCAGAGCAACTGATTATGCTCTCCAAAAAGTTCTACGCTGCAAATACCGGCTCCGAGGAGCTGATGGTAATTGCTCCCTTTGCAAGCGAGGATAATAACGGCAAAAGCCTTTACAACCCCGACGGCTCGCAGGTTGTAAACGGAAACTTAAAAACCCAGCGCAGCTTCTACGGCGGTATCATCCCCTATCGCTCCAAAAACAGCGAAATCCTCATTCAGTATATCGATTGGATGTATTCTTCTGCTGAAAACTACGAGCTTTGCCTTTACGGCGTAAAGGGCACCGACTGGATCGAGGGTGATGTATTCACTTATGGCGGCAATTCCTATAAAACTTGGGAATATCCCAGCGAAAAGGTGGATGAATACCTGTTAAAGCCCCCCTATACCGGTAAGTATATGCTGCTCGAAAACATCAATGTATCCAACCGTATCTGCGGTCATTACAGCACCAACGAGAAAAAATGGTATACCTCGCTGTATTTTGATTTCCCCCAGTATGGTGACGATCAGATCGAAGGCATCTGGCTGCCCGAGCCTACCAGAGAATACGGCTCCATCGCAAGCAATATCGACGGTGAATACGTAGATAACATCCGTTCTTATGCTTGGGTTGGCAGAAAGAACAACGGCAAAACGCCTTTGCAGATCTTAAACGATTACGTTGCACAGTACAGAGCAAACAACGCAAATTACTTCAACTATCTCGATCAGGAATACCGTAACACCAAGGCTTACTTCGAAAGCAAGTACGCAGATTGATTGCACTATTTTCGGTTGCCCGTCCCCCATTCGGGCGGGCAGCCTTTTTGTGCTTCAACAACAGTTTAACGGAAAGGAGAAAACTATGGCTAAAAAAATAACGGTGCTTTTTTGCACCCTGTTGCTTTTGTTCACCTTCGCAGCCTGTGGAGATAATACTCAGGATACGGCAAACACCACTCCTCCCGCAGGCACGGATGTAGTGCTGAACATCGAAAAAGAGGACGGCAACGATGCCGTTTACGGTGTTGGCGCCGAGCTTGATCCGCATTTTTTTGCGCAGAACGTCGGTCTTTCGGGCAGAACGGCTGATGGCGAGCCTTGGGAATGCAAGGCAGAGGATTGGTCGATTGTAGAAGAGCGTGTGCAGCAGATGAATCTGAAGCGTATTCGTGTGATGCTTCTGCCGCATTGGTATATCATCGATAAAACGAACACAGAGGTTGGTATTTACAATTGGGATACTCCCGAAATGCAATCTCTCTATAAGGTATTGGATCTTGCCAAGGCAAACGGCATGAAGGTCAATATCACGATGTGGGGTATCAGTCAGGGAACATCCTCGTTTATGCGCGCACAGGATTCCTCCTGGGTAACGGTTCCCAACGAAGACTCCAAAAAGCTGTTCGTGGATTGCTTTGCAGACTGTGTAAAATATCTGATTGAAGAAAAATCCTACAATTGCATTAAGGAAATCACTCTTTATAACGAGCCGAACTCTCTTTACGGCAGACAGAAAAACGGAGATTATTGCGATCTCTGTATTATGATGGATGATTCCTTCCGTGCGGCAGGCATCCGTGATGCAGTGCTTTTCAATCTTTCCGATGACGCCCGTGATTATATCTGGATGGCGCAAACGCTTTCTAACCTCGAGGGCATCATCGATGTGGTAAACTCGCACACCTATGATTTTGGCGATTCCTTCGATACCGAAACGCAGAAGCCCAACTACGATATGAGCAACAGCGATATCTGCTATAACAATTCCACCTATAATCTTGCCGCATGGCAGGAGTGGTTCTCGCAGTATAATGTTCCTCATATCTGGGGTGAATTCGGCACGCAGAATGGCTTGGATTCGCACACCACAACGGATAAATACTCTCCCTCAAGAGGCTTGGATATTGCCCGTATTTCCTTGAATTTCTTCAATATGGGCAGTGTCGGTATGTCTTATTGGGGACTGTTTAGTCAGTATTACGGCCGCTCCGACTTCAATATCAAAAAAATTATGGATATGGGACTTTGGGGCTTTGCAGACGAAGGCTACAATTGCCGCCCTGTATACTATTCCTATTCCATGCTTACCCGCTTTGTAGAAGAGGGCGATGTAATCTACAAAATCGCAAGTGACGACGATTATCTTGTAGCAGTAGCCTTCCGCAAGGGCGATAAATGGACGTATTGCGTGGTAAACAACAGCTTAGAAGATAAAAAGGTAGCATTTGTCAATTACGACAGCTATCCTTCTCAGCTTGTTCGCTACGAATACGACGAGGCGAACGTGCCCACCGATAACCGTGTGATTGCTGCAAACGGAAGTGTTACGGCAGACGGCCGTGTTATTGCTGATACCGTTAAGGCAAGAAGCTTTGTTGTATATACCTCAAAATAAGGAGGAACAGCTTATGAAAAAAATAGCAATTGTAATTCTTGCTGTTGTGTTATCGTGTGTGATGATTGCCTGCGGTGAGACTCCTTCGGGTGATAATGCAAGCCTTTCGGTTCCGAATGGCTACACAAAAATTTCGCCTGATGAGCAGGCAGGCGTCAACTCTGTTGGCGTCAGCGTGGAATTTGATCCGCATTTTCTTTCGCAAAACGTACAGAAGGGTGTTTCTGAGAGTGAGGATTGGCAGATTATTGTTGACCGTGTAGAGAAGATGGAGATTGACCGCTTCCGTGTGATGCTTCTTCCCTCGTGGATTGAGCCCTTCAACGATAACGACGATACCAATACAATCAACTGGGATGCGTTGACAACCGAAAGCGAGGAGATGAAGAGCCTGTATGCCGTGCTCGATCTTGCCGAGGCGAACGGCATCGACGTAAATCTCACCCTTTGGGGCGCGGAGAAAAACTGCAACGTGCTGGATACTGCTGTAAACGCACAGATTGCGGCCACGGGCGGACATTTCCTTGCCAAGAACAACAGCACCAACGATTGGATTGCAGGCACGGTATTCCACGAGGAGTTTGCCGAAAACTTCTCCATCTATTTGCAGCTTCTTCTTGATAAGGGCTATACCTGCATCAAGGAGGTAACGCCCTGCAACGAGCCCTCGGGCTTCTATAAAATAGATGGAAGCGTTTCCTTTGCAGGCTATAAGGCTCTGTGCCTTGCCTTGCAGAACCGTTTTGTCAAGGACGGATTAAGAGATAAAGTTCTGTTCAATCTTTCCGACAATATCGACAGCCACCGCAATTGGCTCGTGGATACCATGATGGAGCTTGACAGTATTGCAGATATGTATAACTCGCATACCTACCTGTTTGGGTATAATTCCACCAATGCTACCGTTTCTGCTTGGGAGGAAGAAAACCTCAATGTTACCCGTAACACGGGTAAGCCTCACATGGTGGGCGAGTTCGGCTCCAATCAGAACGTAGGCTCCAGCCGTCAGGGAGATATCGACCTGTATGCGCGCGGCGTGTTGATGGTTCGTCAGATGCTGAATTTCTACAATGCAGGCGCTGCAGGCGCAAGCTATTGGACGTTATTGGACGAATACTACAACTACACCGATAAATACGCTAGCATGATGATGCTTGGCTTATGGAAGAGCTCAAAAGAGGCGTATTATACCGATACCGCATACTACGAAAGCATCAAGGAGGACTACGAGGTACGTCCGCAATATTATGCTTTTTCGTTAATGACCAAATATGTTCAGAAGGGTGCGGAGGTTTATCCCATTCTGCTGAATGACGATTTTGCCATCGGTACCGCCTTCAAGGGCACGGACGGAAAATGGACGTATGTTTTTGCAAACGGTAATGCAGAGGGCGAAAGCATGAAGCTTGCTCTGCAAAACGGAAGCAATTACGGTTCGTTTGAGCGTTATGTCTACGCGGAAAATGCGCTTCCCACGGGTGATGACCTGATTGCTTCCTCCGGAACGGTTAAGGTCAGCGGTCAGGTTCTTTCCTTCGAGCTTGCTCCGCAAACGGTCGTGGTATTTACGCA
>JAFQWR010000245.1 GCA_017407365.1 Clostridia bacterium | reverse complement strand
CTTGTTAGACTCTCAGCGTAATTTTCGTATTATAAAAAATGCTTTTACCACGATTACTATACTGAATTTCCTGATTCTATTCTTTCAAATAGAACCGAGTCTTTCTCGATGTTTCTCTATCAATATTTCGTATTTTCCTATGCAGTTGTCAAGGTACTGAGCACGGCGTAAGCCGTTTGCCTTTCGGCAGCTCTGAGCTCAAACAAATCAGGTCTGAGCAATGGTGGGCTCAAGTTGACTCGAAACCGATTTGATAGGTTATGCAGCTTACGCTGCAAGCCTTCGCTCGTAATTTCCTTCACTTGATCCCAATGGTGGGCTCAAGTTGACTCGAACAACCGACCTCACGCTTATCAGGCGTGTGCTCTAACCAACTGAGCTATGAGCCCATGTGGTGGAGGTAAGCGGGATCGAACCGCTGACCCCCTGCTTGCAAGGCAGGTGCTCTCCCAGCTGAGCTATACCCCCACGATGAGATATGATCGCATAAAAAAGCGAGCTCTCAAAATTTGACAGCCCGAATATGATACCACATATTTCGAAACTTGTCAAATCTTTTTTGACAGTTTTTCAAAAATAAAAACTCGTTTATGCGCAAGCACGTTTCCGTAGCTTGGAAGTATATTCTACCATAAAGAAAAAAGTTTGTCAACTGTTTTTTCGCACTTTTTCAAAAATTTTTCAAAAAAGTTTTTTGGCGCAAAAATCCGCCCTTTTTCTTCCCCCCAAAAGCAATGCCGATTGCCCTATTTTGCCCTCAAAACGCATTCCAGACACCCTATTTTGCTTTTTTGCGCGCGGTGTGCAATGCCGAACGCATGATTTCGCACCCGGAGGGAACTGCAAATATCCTATTTTGCCCCTGCTCTGCCCCGACAAACAGCCGCTTTGCCGCCACCGTTGCCCTATATTATATATCGATTGCACAGGGCTTGTTCGCCCCGTTCTGAGCCGCAAAATGCGCCTTTTTCCGCGCGATAGCCATTCCGTTGCCTTGCTTCTTTGTTCAAGCGGAACACCGTGGAATTGCCCCGAATTCCGCCCTTTGCGCCGCTCGTTCCTCTTCCACCCGTTCCCGACTACCGACAACCAATGATACCTTATTTGCTCCATGGTCGGCTACCGCTGACCGCTTACAGCCCAATACAACCTTGTTTGCCCTGATCTGACTACACCTGACCGCTTACAGCCCCCTTGCGGCTATTTCCGACCATTTATACCCCTTCTGCACTCCGTTGCTTCCCTTGCCGACCGTTTTCGACTACCCACAGCCGATTACATTCCTTTTTCACCCTTGCCGACCACCTCTGACCGCTTATCACACCGTAATCGGCAATAAAAAAAGAACGGACAGCCGAAGCCGTCCGTCCTTGGTGTGATTGTTTTTGTGATGGATTACAGGGTGTAAGATACAGATGCGGAAGCAACTGCCTCACCTTCTGCGTTGTAAGCAACGATCGTCCATCTGATCTTTGCGTTCTTGGAGAGAAGCAGAACGCCCTTTGCGCTAGCGGGGGTTACGAAGGTGGTGCCGGTATAGCCTGCTGCTACGCCTTCTTCTGCCATATCAGCTGCGAAAGCTTCCTGGAAGTCAGCATTGTAAGCGCCCTTAACAGCGGTCATCTGCTTGTTAGCGGTCTTAGCAACGTTAGCTTCGATTCTCTCTTCTGCGAAGAGGAGGCTGGAGCCTGCGCCCGAAACTGCCTTGCCCTCTGCATTGTAGCAGGTGTAGTCAGCAACCATGGATGCTCTGTAGTAAGCAACGCCTTCCGTCGAGCCGGCAACGGTTAAGTAGCCGTCAACGATCTGTGCATCGAGAACAACAAGCTTCTTGATCATGTTAGCCTGAACGAATGCAGCGTCGGAAGCCTCTGCGGTGTAGTTAGCGGGAACAACCAGCGTGCCGTTGTTTGCAACGTTGTTTGCAACGGTGTTCTTAACGGAAGCACCTACGAGTGCGCCTGCGGGATAGGTGGAAGAAATCGAGGTGATGGTACCGTTGTTTTCTGCGTTGTTGAGCGTAACGCTCTTAGCGCCGTTGAGGTTGCCGATGAAGCCTGCAGCATAACCTACAGCGGAGATGTTACCGTTGTTGGTGAAGCCGTTAGCTACTACCGTTACTTTGTTGTCGAGGGAGCCGAATGCGCCGCCTGCGGTGTAGCTGGTAAGAGCGGTAACGTCAGCGTTGTTTTCTACGTTATAAACGGTGATGGACTTGTAGCCACGAGCACGGCCGATGAGCGCGCCTACGTTTTCACCTGCTGCGATGGAGCCGGAAACGGTTACGTTTTCGAATACCAGCTCATCTTCTGCGGATAAGCCTTCGAGTTCGGTTTTGGAACGGCCAACGCCGATGATGCCTGCGCCCTCTGCTAAGGGAGCTTCTACATTAGCGTCTACGATTTCGATGTTCTTGAATGCGGCATTACCGATTACGCCGAACAGACCCATACCATAGATCTTGCCTTCTGCGGTGAAGTTGTAAGCGGAGTTGTAGCCCATGATCTTGTAGGAGCCTACGCCGTTTGCCTTTAAGCCGTTGAGCTCGCCGTTGAATACGTAGCCTGCCATAGCCTGCTGGTAAGCGGTTGCGTCTACGCCCTCGAAGTTGATATCAGAGGTCAGCTTGTAGTAGGTGTAGCCGGTGGTCTCGATGAAGGGGATCATCATGAACTGATCTGCGGAAGCAATCAGGTAGGGGGTTTCTTCGGTGCCGTTGCCGCCTGCAAAGCCGTCGGTTACGGTGTACTCGAAGGTGTAGGTTAATACGTTAGCCTCGGATACCTTGTAGCTGATGGTAGCGGTGAAGGTACCTGCAACCTCGGTGGAGAAGCCGCTTAAAGAGATCTTAGCAGCATCTTCGGGATAGTGGAACAGAATCTTTTCTTCGCCTCTGTCTACCGAAACGGTGAAGGTCAGGTCATTAGCCGTAGCTTCGCCAACTGCAAAGGTGGTCTTGGGTGCATCGACAAGCTGCAGGTTAGTAACTTTTTCTAACTGTAAGCAAGCCGTGAGAGTGAACATCGCGCAAAAGGTTAATACTAACGCGATTAACAGTTTCTTTTTCATAACAGTCCTCCTATGACTATTGTTTAACAAATTTTGGTTTGCCGTGATTCACGGCGGGTTACGGGGTTACATATCTACACCCCGATGTGAGGGGTATAAACAAATGGAATAAAATCTCTTGCGCTTATGCCGCTAAGGAAGCGCCCTGACGGAAGATTTCTTTTTCGCCGTCGGAGATCGAGATATACTGAATGCTCGGCTTGGAGCTGTAGATACCGGAGCAATATGCGCCCTTTTCGGCATTGTAGGTCAACGCAATGAGCTCGTCTTCGATTGCTACCTCAATTTCCATATTCTTTAAGTTGTATAAGGAAATACCGGTGGAGGGCTCGTATACGTTGATCTGATAGCCTTCTTCCGATTCTACAACCGCAACGGTTACCTGCTTCAAATAACCTACGGGCTGAATGCGGTATACGGTGCCGTCACCCATTACGAGTGCGCCCGTGAGAACGACTACGGAGCCGTAATCCTTGGTAGCAAGACGAACGGTGCCCAATTTCTGCAATACGTCGAGGCTTGCGTTTTCATCGTCGAATGCGGCAAAATCCTCGAAGTGGAAGCTTGCGTTGTCTGCCTCTCTGATACCGATGGAGGGAACCAGGTACTCACTTAAAATGGTGCCGGTGTAGTTATATACCGTGCCATTTTTCTGCGTTAAGCTAAGCGCCTGACCTGCCTTGGTATATGCGTTGTATGTAGCCACGTTGCCCGTGTAGGTTGCCTTCTGACGCTCGTAGAAGTTGGTGGGGAAGATACGGCCAACGCCGTTGATTACCTTTTCTACATAGCCCTGATAACGCGCTTCCTTCTGACCGCTGTAGGTTACGTAAGGAATCAGCGTGTTTACCTTGCCTACGAAGGTGGAGGAGATGGTGCATAAGGGGTTGATGTTGTTTGCATTGAACAGCTGCGAGGGATTTTTTGCCTGCACAACGGTGTCGGGGTCTAAGTTAGAGAATGCGCCGTTTTCGATCTTGTTGACCGAGGAGGGAATCTCTAAAACCTCTTCCACTACGATGGTAGCGTTTAAGTTGCAAGCGGGAACAGTTTTGATACCGGGCTCGAATACCGCCTGAATGACGTTGATCGTACCGGAATATGCCGCCGTGGTGTAGAAGCCCTCGGTTGCTACGTATAAGCTGGTTGCAGGATTAAACGAGCCAAGGTGCGTCTGTACGTCTGCAACAACGCCGCTTACGCTTGCGCCGCCATTACCTACGTTAGCCGTGAAAAGCTCGGTCATCTTGGCAACAATCTGCTCTTCGCTTGCGCCAGCGCCTGCCAGCGCCTTAGCATCTCTTACCAGATAGTTGATGGTATCGATTGCGGTGCGTAAGGGGGAAGCGTTCTGATCCATATACAGTAGCTCGGGGCGAGCCTTGGATACTGCCGCAACACGGTTCTGCGTGAATACCTGCTCGCCGTCTGCAAATGCGGTGAGGCTTGCGGTTGCACCCACGCCTGCCGCTGCATCGGTCAGATATTCCATCGCATTGGTTTCACGGTTATACCAGAAGCGCATTTCCTTAGAGGTTGCCTTGATTTCGGTATAGCCCTCACGCGAAAGAATTTCCACTACCTCCCAATCCTCAAAATACGATGTATCTCTGAGGGTCGCTTCGATGGAAAGCACGGTGTTGAAGTTTTTGAGCGACGCCTGATCGTTTGCAATCTTTGCCTTTTCGATTACGCCTGCAAAGGTGGGAATCAGAACGCCTGCCAGAACACCGATAATGGCAATGACGATAATCAGCTCTACGAGCGTAAAGCCTTTCTGTTTGTTCTTTTTCATCGATATCTCCTTTTCAGATTTTTTTGGCTTTTTTAACAGCCTTTTTTATTGCAAAATACTGTGTGCGACAAAAAATGCTTTCTGCAAAAATAATTTTGTTTTTGCGTGCTATATTGTATAGTGTGAAAGAATTGGCACAGCAGAAAAAAATTTTTAATTATTTTTCAAATTCACCAATAAAATACGTTTTTCAGGTGTATTTATAGGTGAGAGGTTTTTTTATAGGCCCGTTTACAGGTCTTTTTTTATGAGGGCGGCAAAACAGAGGAATATCCAACCCCTTGCAGAGTTTTTTTCGGCGGAAAATCAGCGCAGAGAGGCACTCTGAAAAAGGTTTTTGCGGAAAATTTTCCCTTGCTTTCACACTATACAATATAAGACGCAATGAAAAACAGCGATGAGGCACACGGCTTCATCGCTGTTTCAAAAAGAAAGGGACTGGAAAATGTCAATTTTGTTCTGCAAAAAGGGGATTTCCCTTTGCAGAAAAGGGCTTTTGCACCTTACCGATCAGGTGCAGGCACCGCTGTGCGAGGGCATAGACCAATGACGGTCTGAAAAAAATCGGTTTATACCGAATATATTACAGGCAAAGAGCAATGCAGATTTTTTCCGTGGCTCTTTTTTTTGGGGTGGAACGGGGCTTGCCGCTTTGCGCTTACCCTGCAAATGCTTTGGATATTACGGGAAAAGAGCAATGGCGTTTCTGCCGTGGCTCTTTTTTTTTGGGGTGGAACGGGGCTTGCCGCTTTGCGCTTACCCTGCAAATGCTTTGGATATTACGGGAAAAGAGCAATGGCGTTTCTGCCGTGGCTCTTTTTTTG
>JAFQWR010000244.1 GCA_017407365.1 Clostridia bacterium | reverse complement strand
TTTGCAGGCGGAATTTTGCATAAAGCTGATTTCCTGCTTAAAGGAGCACGGCTTAAACGTAGTTGCCGAAACAAACGGGCAGGTGCTTAATGAGGCAATGATTGCTCTGTTAGACGGTATGATTGTGGATGTGAAGAATCAGACGGGAGAAGATGTTTTATCCGTTTACGGTGCTTTTTTGGCTCTTACACAGCGTCACAAGAAAAGTGTCCGGCTTACTAACGTGCTTGTGCCCGAGGTGAATGATTCACCTGCTCACTTAGCTGTTTTGAAGGAATTATCCAATCGGTTTTCTCTTCCTGTAAAGTTTTTGCCCTTCAAAAAGCTTTGCGAAGAGAAGTACGAAAAGCTTTCTCTTTCTTTCCCGTATGCTTGTTATAGGGAAGCGACGGTTGAAGATATAAAAAGAGCAGAGGCTTTTATAAAATAACAAAAAAGGCGTAACCCATTCGGTTGCGCCTTATTTTTTATAAAAAACGCATCCCAAAAAAGGATGCGTTTGATAATTTGATAATTTGTTAGTTGCCGCTGATTTCTGCCTTGATACGGCGTACACCTGCAGAGCTGGATTGCTCCTTGGTAATCTTAAATGAGCCAAGCTCACCCAAGCGCTTTGCGTGGGGGCCGCCGCAGATTTCACAGCTGAATTCGCCCATCGTATAAACCTTTACACGTTCACCGTATTTGCTTTCAAATAAACCGATTGCGCCACGCTCCTTGGCTTCTGCTACCGTCATTTCCTCGCATACAACCTCGGGATCAGCCTGAATATAGCTGTTGACCAAAGCCTCAACCTCTTTGATTTCATCTGCCGTCATGGGACGGGAGAAGGAGAAGTCAAAGCGCAGACGCTCTGCGGTGATATTACTTCCGCGTTGCTTAACCTCATCACCAAGCACTTTTCTGAGAGCGGCTTGCAGAAGGTGTGTTGCAGTATGCAGACGAGCTGTTTGCTCCGTGCTGTCTGCCAGACCACCCTTGAAGCGTTGCTCACTACCTGCCTGAGATTTTTCCTGGTGCGCCTTGAATGCCGCATGGAAGCCGTTGGTATCTACCGTAAGACCCTTTTCCTTTGCAAGTTCTTCGGTAATTTCGATGGGGAAGCCGAAGGTATCGTATAAGCGGAAAGCGGTTTTACCGTCAATTTCCGTGCCCTCCAGTCGCTCTACCAGCTTTTCAAATTCCTTTAAGCCCATCGAAACGGTTTTGATGAAGCGTTCTTCTTCCTTGTTGATTTCGTCTAAGATCTTAGCTTCATTTGCTCTCAGCTCGGGATAGGTTTCCGCATACAGGTCGATACACACCTTGGAAATTTTGGAAAGAGAGCCTCTTTGCAGCTTAATCTGTCTGCCAAAGCGAACAGCGCGTCTGATCAGACGGCGAAGCACGTAGCCCTGGTCTACGTTAGAGGGGGTTACGCCTCGCTCATCACCGATGATGAAGGTTGCGGTACGAACGTGATCTGCAATGATACGGAATGCCTTGGTAACACTTTCAGATTCGTCGTAGCTTCTGCCGGAGAATTCTGCAATCACAGCAAGTGCGCCTGCAAAAAGCTCGGTGTCGTAAACGGATTTTACACCGTTTAAGATACAGATGGTGCGCTCTAAGCCCATACCGGTATCAACGTTTTTCTGCTTTAAGGGCTCAAACGTGCCTTCCGCCGTTTTATTGTACTGCATAAATACGTCGTTCCAGATCTCGATGTATTTGCCGCAGTCGCAGGCAGGGGAGCATTCCTCACAGCATTTGGGCTTGCCCGTATCAATAAACATTTCGGTATCAGGGCCGCAAGGACCGGTGATGCCGGCAGGACCCCACCAGTTGTTCTTTTTGGGCAGGAAGAAAATGCGCTCCTTGGGCAGACCGCAAGCCTCCCAGATGCTTGCGCTTTCGGTATCTCTGGGGCAATCCTCGTCACCTGCAAAAACGGAAACAGCAAGGTTTTCTACGGGAATACCCAGATATTTTTCACTCGTTAAAAATTCGTAAGACCAGGTGATGGCTTCCTTTTTGAAATAATCGCCAAGGCTCCAGTTGCCAAGCATTTCAAAAAAGGTGCAGTGGGTAGCATCGCCAACCTCGTCGATATCGCCGGTGCGTACACACTTCTGCACGTCGGTCAGACGCGTGCCTGCAGGATGCTTTTCGCCAAGCAGATAGGGTACAAGCGGGTGCATTCCTGCCGTTGTAAATAAAACGGTAGGATCGTTTTCGGGAATCAGGGATGCTCCGCGGATAAGGGTGTGGCCTTTTTCCTGATAAAAGCCATTGTACATTTTGCGAAGCTGATCTGCTGTAATTTTTTTCATAAAACTGACCTCGTTTTAAGAGCTGATTACGCTCAAAAATTTCTTTCGCACAATATTATATCACATAATTTGTTTTTTACAAAAAGAAAAGCATATTCTATATGAACATTTTGTGGAAAAATAAAATCTGCAAGGCGTATGATTGCCTTTTTATGGCAATTGTGCTACAATTGTGTTATGGATATACATGAATTGGGGCGGCTCGGAGAAAAGGAAGCTGTCCGTTATCTGAAAAAAAATAAATACAAAATTCTGGAAAGAGATTTGCGTATTCATTCCGGAGAGGTAGATATTGTCGCACTATGGCAAAGCTACATTGTTTTTATCGAGGTAAAAACACGCTCGCATTTTCATCCCGATTACATTCCCCGTGCTGCAGTAGATGTGGAAAGGCAGAGAAGATACCGTGCAATTGCCCACGAGTATTGCAAGAGCCACAGAATTACAGATCTGGGGATTCGGTTTGATATTATCGAGGTGATATATTTTGATAAAAAAACACCCACGGTCAATCATTTGATCGCCGCATTTTAGGAGAAGATGTTTTATGCGATTGGAA
>JAFQWR010000243.1 GCA_017407365.1 Clostridia bacterium | reverse complement strand
TTTTACTGTCATAGAGTTTCTCTCTTTTTTCGTTCGATTTATGATAAGGCTTACGGATTGATTCAACTGCCAAAAAAAACGTCCGTCCTCCATCAAGCGAAGGTGTGTTTTGTTATTGCTCCGTTTTTTTTAAGGCTTGTTCTTTTTGTATGCTCTGTAAAAAGCGTTTGACCTGCCCTCTGTTTTTCAGCACGATGAGCCGCACGTTGGGACGGGCTGCCACCGCCTGATAAAACAAACCTCTGTGGATTTTGTTGAATTTCAGCGTGCCGAAAATAAAGCGCCAGGTGCGGCGGTCGAAGCGCTCCACGCAGTTGCCGCCCATATCCGCACGGCTTTTCCCCCGATTCTGTATCACCCTTTTTATCGCTCCGAAAAAGCAGCGGATGCCCGAAAAATCAAGATATATCACAGTATCGCAGTAGTCGAGGCGTTTATTCAGGGAGCTTTTCATATTGCCGTCCAATATCCACGAGGGTCTTTCGAGCTCTGCCTGCAAAAGCGCCAGAAACTCTTCCCTTTCGCGCGGCTTCCAGCCGTCCGTCCAATAAAGCGAATCTAAGTGACAAAGCGGCAGGCCCGTAATTTCTGCAAGCTTACGCGCCATCGTTGTTTTGCCGCTTCCGTTTCCTCCGATAATCAGTACCCTTTGCATTTTTCCTCCTTTTGGATTACCGCCCTTTAACCCTCACAAAGATACGCCCTGAGCTCTGCCACGGTATCCACAATTTTGTCTGCCCGACAGCTGCAAAGCTCCTCTTTTTTGCCAAAGCCGTACGTTACACCCACCGTCTTCATACCAAATTTTTTGCCGCCGAGAACGTCGTACATTCTATCCCCAACCATAACGGCAAAGGCGGGGTTTATTGCTGTTTTTTGCATCACGTAGGCAAGAACGTCATTCTTTTCCTTGCGGACTCCGTCGAGCGTTGCGCCGCAGATTTCATCAAAATAGCGCGCAATATCAAAATGCTCTGCAATCCGTCTTGCAAAAACCTCGGGCTTTGCCGTTGCCATAATCACGGTTATGCCCCTTTGCTTCAGCTCACGCAGGAGCTCTGCAATACCCTCGTAAAGCGCGCATTCCAGCACGCCGCCTGCCCTGTAATACACCCGATATTGCTCTACCGCCCTCTTTGCCTGCTCGGGCGAAAGACCCGTCACGCTCCGGAATGCATCCTCTAAGGGCGGACCGATAAAGGCATACAGCGTTTTTGTATCGGTTACCGAAATACCAAAGGAAGAGAGCGCATAATTGATTCCGTTAAAAATACCGCGCTCGGTATTTGCCAACGTTCCGTCCAGATCAAACAGCACCGTTTTTATCATAAGATATCCTCGCTTTTGTTCTGTAATGATTATACCACAATACCCATAGAACGGTCAAACAGAATGCTTCCGTGCCGCGCAAATTTGCTTACGCCGAAATTTCCGTCATAACCTCTACGCCCTTTTATAAAAAGAAAAAGCCCTTGCTTTTCACAGAGCAAAGAGCTTTTGTTTGTTATAGCTGTTTTTTATTGAACGCAAGCAGGCTCAGAAATATGCAAGCCACCGCCGTCACCGCCGCAACGATAAGGGCTACGGTGTACGCCTGCGCATCCGAGGTACCGTATATCAGCGCATTCCCGTCCGTCAGAAGCGTGGGCACCACCCTTTTGACCTTTGGCAAAAGGCCCAACAGATAGCAGGCAAAAGCAGAGCCGCCCGTCGCAACGAGCACCTGCGTATTCGTTTGAAAAAGAGTGGAAAACAGCACGGAAAGCGCAATGACCCACACGCCGAATACCCACCAGAAAAAAACGGAGGCCGCAAGACTTTGCGCCACGGAATTATCCCAGAAATAAGCGTTATAGCCGTAGGTGATGGCAAAGCCCATAAAATAGCAAGCCGTCCAAAGAGCGAAAAGCACCGCCGCTTTGGCAACGACCACCTTATACCGAGCAAGCCCCTTCGTAAGAGAAAGCACGAGCGTACCCGAGGCGTATTCCCTTGTAAACACACCGCTTTGCACCACGGCAAACACGATCAGGCATATGGGGGCGTTCTTAAAAAACTGCACCCAGGAATCCATTGCGCTCACGGTTACGTCCGTTACGGTCATACCGCTTTCTGCAAGGGAGTCTGCTAAAAGCTCCAGAAGCCAAGGCGTAAGCTTTGCCACGGCAGGATTCATAATACCGAAAAAAACGAATACCGCAAGCAAAAGCCAAAGCCTTCCCGACCTGATCTGCTCCGTTATTTCCTTTCTTATAAAGGCAAATAAGGCTTTCATTTCCCTATCACCTCCATAAACAGAGCCTCTAAGCCCGGCTCCTCTCTCTCAAGCCTGATAACGGAAATACTTTCTTCTGACAGAAAGCGCAGTACCTCCCGAAGCGAGCAATCCTCCTCGCAGAAGGATAGCTGATTTTCGCCCACCCGTTGCATTCCCCGAAGGTGACTTATCAGCAACTCGCACTGAGAAGCCTCCTCCGTTTCTATCCGATAGAGGTTACGGCGGTATTTCGTTCTGATCTCCGCAAGGCTTCCGCTTGCCGCAATTACTCCCTCGTGCAAGAAGGCAATATCGGTACAGATACGCTCCACGTCCGATAAGATATGCGTAGACAGCAACACCGTGGTCTGCTCCCTCGCCGCAAGAAGAATATCGAGAATTTCCTTTCTTCCCACGGGATCGAGCGCAGAGGTGGGCTCGTCGCAGATCAGCAACTTTGGCTTACCTAAAAGCGCCTGCGCAATGCCAAGACGCTGCTTCATTCCTCTTGAAAAGCCCTTGATGCGATGCGTTTCGCCGTCAAGCCCCACGAGCGCAAGCAGCTCGCTGATGCGCCCCTCAAGCTCTGCGTGAAGCATCCCCGTAAGAGCGCCGCAAAAGAGCAGATACTCTCTTGCCGTCATAAATGGATAGAACGCAGGCACGTCGGGAAGATAGCCGATATATCGGTTGGTTTCCGTTTGCCCATATACGACCCTTTCGCCGTTTACGGTAATTTCGCCGGCATCCGCGCGAAGCAGACCAAGCACCGTTTTCATTGCAGTGGTTTTGCCCGCGCCGTTTTTACCCACGAAGCCGTAAATGCTGTTTTGCGGCACGTGAAGCTGTAAGCCCCGTAAAACCTCTTTATCGCCAAACCGCTTGTACAGATTGCTGATGCACAGCATATCCATTACGCATCCTCCTTCCCGAGAAGGAAGTACAGAATAGGGCCGATAAACGTGTTCATAAGCACGATGGAAACCACCACCCAGAGCGTACGGCTTCCGCGCTTATAGTGGGTGTGGGTAAAGATATGGCGCAGTGTAATGCCCAAAACGACGAGCTCTGCAATGACGAGAGGAATCAGAAGGGGAAGAAGCTCAATGATCTTATCCATTCTTTTTTCCCCCCATTTCGTCAAACACCTCTACGCACAGACCCTTTCTGCCGCATTTCGGACAGGTCAGACGGCGCATACGGGGCGTATGGTATGCCCAGAAGGCTTCCTTGAAGCGAGGCTTGAACACCTCGTGACATTCGGGACAAATGTATGCCACGTGCCTGAAGTAGTAGGCAGAGATCACGATTCCCCACGGAATTGCCACCGCCGCCCAGATCACAAACAGCCACCAAAGCCCCTGTGTGATCCACAGCACGATGGAGGTCCATTGCAGCGCAGTTACGGGAATACCCGTAAGCACCATCGTCCAACACATTTTACTCAATTTGTTTTTCTGTTTCATAGCGTACGCTATATCGCCGATAGATTCAACGGAGAAATCATCAACGCTTTTCACCCATCGTCTGATGCCCTCGATCCGCTCCAGCTTTTCCTGACATTCACTCAGCTCCTCCTTAAGAGCCTTCTCCTGCTCATCCAGCAAAACGGAAATGATGCTTTCGGGGTTTTTCTCAGCGAACAAGGCGGAGATACTGCCTATGGAAAGCCCTGCATCGCGCAGAAAGCAAATGATCTGCATACGCTTCAGGTCTGCATCCGAATACATTCTGCGGCCGCCCTCACTCAGCTCGCTCGGAGCAAGAATGCCGCGGTCATCGTAATACTGCACCGTGCGGACCGAAACGCCACAGCGCTTGGCAATTTCTCCCGTTGTGTATTTTGACATAGCTTTACACCTCCTTCAAGCGCAAGTATACAACATTACGCAGCGTAACGAGCAAGCATTTTTCAGCGCTTTTGCAAAAAAAAACCGTTTTTCCCTTATTTTTCTTTTGCAAAACGGTGCCGCGACAGCCTCCGTCCGTCAACGCAACGGAATGACCGCCATCTAAGCTGCCCCTTGAGACCACGCACGCTTTTACAAAAAGAAACGGTGCGTACAAAGATTGTATGCACCGCCGTTGATAATTATCCTAAATAGCTGCAAGCCGCAAGCGCTGCAACTGCGCCGTCTGCCGCCGCCGTTGCCACCTGCCTGATTTTTTTGGTACGGCAATCGCCTGCCACAAATACACCGGGAAGGTTGGTTTCGCACCCCTCGCCTGCCACGATGTAGCCGCAGCCGTCCAGCTGAATCAAGCCCTCGAAGATGCCGTTTTGCGGAACAAGACCGATGGCGACAAACACACCGTCTACCGCAAGCTCCGTTTCTCCTGAGGCGCCTGCAAGAGTCAGACCCTTCAGCGCGTCCTCTCCCAGGATTGCCTTTACGGTGGTACCGTAGATAACCTCTATGTTTTGCTTTTGCGCAACTGCCTTCTGCAGCTTATCCTCGCCCGTTAATACGCCGAGATTCTGCACCACGTACACCTTTTTGCACGTTTCGCTGAGAAGAAGAGCCTCCTGCAGGGCGGAATTTCCGCCGCCGATAACGGCAACCGTTTTACCCTCGTAAAAGGCGCCGTCGCATACTGCGCAGAAGGAAATACCGTTTCCGATGAAATCCTCCTCTTTCGGAAGACCCAACAGCCTGTGTCTGGTGCCCGTAGCGATGATTACCGTTTTGCCGAGGAAGCTTCCTTCATCCGTTTCCACGGTAAAAAGCTCTCCGCAAACGATTTTTTCCACCTCACAGCATTCAATCTCCGTGCCAAGCGCAACCGCCTGCTCCATCAGCTTATCGGCAAATTCGTTGCCTGTGACGCTCTGGAAGCCGGGGATATTTTCCACCTTGGGCGAGGAGGTAATCTGCCCTCCGAAGGTACCCTTTTCCAGCACGACCACGCTTTTATTTGCTCGGCCTGCGTACACCGCCGCAGTAAGACCTGCGGGGCCGCCGCCAATGATTACGATATCGTACGTACGCATAGCCTTACGCCTTGATTGCCTTTTTGATGTCGGAAACGCCTGCGTATTTTGCAACTTCACCGCCCTGCACGATTACAAGCGTGGGCGCCTGCTTGATGCCGAGCTGCACAGCCATCTCCTTATGCTCATCCGAAAGCAGCTTGGTGTAGGCGATTTCTGCCTTATCGAGAAGCTGACAAGCAATTTTGCAGTTGGGGCAGGTTGCCGTGGTGAACAGGTATGCGCCATCTGCCACTGCGGGTGCGCAAGCCTCTGCCGCTACCTCTGCCGCCTCCTTTTTTATGCGCTCGGTGAGCTTAGAGGTGGCAATATCGTATACCTTACGCTCCTTATATTCCTGCGACTTACCGTCGTTCCAGTTCTGAACGGGGCGCTAGTAGCCCGTGATACGGCTGTAAACCTCCGTTTTTGCGCCGCATTCGGGGCAGGTAAACTGCTCGCCTACCAGATAGCCGTGCTTCTGGCAAACGGAATAGGTGGGAGATAAGGTATAGTAGGGAAGCTTGTAGTTTTCTGCAATTTTACGCACAAGCGAAGCAGCTGCCTGCCAATCGGGGAGCTTTTCGCCGAGGAAGGCGTGGAATACCGTACCCGAGGTATACAGCGTTTGCAGCTCGTCCTGAATGTCGAGTGCGGTGAAGATATCCTCGGTGTAGCCAACGGGCAGATGCGAGCTGTTGGTGTAGTAGGGCGCACCCTCTCTGTCGCCTGCCGTAATGATGTCGGGATAGTGCTTTAAGTCGTGCTTAGCAAGACGGTATGCGGTAGATTCTGCGGGAGTTGCCTCTAAGTTGTAGAGATCGCCGTACTTTTCCTGATAATCGGAAAGTCTTTCTCTCATATGATTGAGAACATCCTTTGCAAACTGCTGAGCTCTGTCATCGGTAAGATTGCAACGAAGCCAGTTTGCATTG
>JAFQWR010000242.1 GCA_017407365.1 Clostridia bacterium | reverse complement strand
TAATATTATACTCCTAACTGCCATTTTTGTAAAGAAAAAGAGTGCGGTATCTGATAATTTAGGCTCAATTTTACAAAAAAAAGCACGCAAGCAATAATACTTACGTGCAATAAAAAAACTATTCTGCCTGCGCGTCCTCCAGTAATGCAACGGGAAGACCTACCGCCATATCGATGGGCAACGAAATAACGAGCGATTGCGCATCGGAGCGCATACCTGCCTTTGCCATAATAGCCTTCATTAAAGGTACACGTTTTTTAGCTGATGTTACAATCAGGATAACCTCCTTTTCCTCAGCAATGCTCATACCGAAAAACTTTTCCGCATGCTCCTTACCCGTTCCCTTTGCGTGCAGAATGGTTCCGCCTCTTACATCAACAGAGTAAGCCGCCTCCATTACAAGCTCGGAATATCCCTCATTTGCCATTACGATAACAAGCTCCAAAGCAGTCTGCTTCATAATTTCCTTATCCTCCTTCAATTCCTCCGCTTCGCAATCGTGCGAAATACAATACTCGTAAACACCTCTGCCGCCAACGCTTCCTACAGGCACCGCTAATGCAATACCGTTTCCGGGAAGATCGATATGCATCACCTGCTTATAGCCCTTGAATATCTTTTTTGTAAGCGGCTCGGACGAAAGCGAAAGCAGCACTGCCTTTTCGGTACTGACAAGACCAAACATATCAAGAATCGTCTGATTTGCCGTTCCCTTTCCGAGCGCATAGAGAACGATGGGCGCACCCAAGCTTTCCAGGTATTCCACGTATTCATCGCCGTACGATCTATTGGTTACGGTTACGGATAAATACAATGCGTTATCATTCATAATCCGATCCCCCTTGCGTAAAGGTCATAAGCACACTGACCGGGCTCTTAGCCGGATCCTCATCCTCATAAAGCTCGACAATTTCATCGTCAACACCTTGAGAAACAACGTCTTCGGCAAATACCTGCGCTTTAAGCTTCAGCTGATACCTCAACCCGGAAAGCTGAACAACAATCAACGGAGTCATTGCAACCATTGCTACAACCCCAAACGCATCGGTGGCAACGTTTCCGCCAAGGCCCTCACAGGCACCAATGGCAAGAGGAAGCAAAAAGGTTGCTGTCATTGCACCGGACGCAACTCCGCCCGAGTCAAAAGCAATTGCAGTAAAAATACGGGGCACCGCAAAGGTAAGCCCAAGCGAGAGCAGATACCCCGGAATCAAGAACCAAAGAATAGAGATACCCGTCAGCACACGAACCATTGCAAGACCGACAGCAACAGCCATACCTATGGACAACGTCTGGTACATTGCCGTTTGTGAAATTGCACCTGCTGTGATCTCCTCTACCTGCTTATTCAGAACATGAACCGCAGGCTCTACCTTAACCAGGAAATAGCCCATCAGCATACCGATGGGAAGCAAAAGCCAACGAAATGAGGTTTTACCAAGCAGATTACCCATTTGCTGCGCAGCAGGACTAAAACCCACATTCGCCCCCGTAAGGAATAGACAAAGCCCAAGATAAGTATACAAAAAGCCAAACAGCATACGCAAAAAGGCTTGCCTTTTCAGGCGCATAGAAATAATCTGAAAAAATATAAAGAACAGGAAGATTGGTGCAAGCGCCACCGCAACCTCTGCAAAATAATCGGGGAAATACTCCAAGAACAGTTTGCTTAAAGAAACCGTATCCTGTACGGGTGTGATGACAGCAGAAGAAAAATCTGACGCGCCCGGATTAAAAATCAACCCGAGTATAAACACAGAAACAATCGGACCTACCGAGCAGATAGCAAGCAGACCGAAGGAATCCTCCGATGCAGAGCTGTCGCTACGGATAGACGCAACACCGAGGCCAAGCGCCATAATAAAGGGAACGGTCATCGGCCCTGTTGTAACACCGCCAGAATCAAACGCAACAGCCAAAAAATCAGGCGTACGTACAGCAACAACTGCTGCCAGAGCAAAAACAATAACGTAAAGAACGAGAAGCACCTTTCGTAATGAAATATGCAGAACAATACGGAGAAGCGCAAGCATCAGGCAAACGCCAACGCCAAGAGACACCGATAGCACCAGAACGCTGTTCGGGACTGATGCAACCTGCGAGGCAAGCACCTGAAGATCGGGCTCAGAAACAGTAACCATAAAGCCCACGACAAGACCGGTGATGATAATCAACCAAATTTTACGGGAGCGGGTAATGCTTGCACCAAGCCTTTCTCCCAAGGGTGTCATAGCAATATCAACGCCCATACCGAAAAAGGAAACGCCGACAATAATTAGTAGCGCACCCATAAAAAAGCCAAGCAGATGCCCTGCAGAAACAGGAACAATCGTTAAGCTTAATATCAGCACAATAATTACAACGGGAAGAACAGAAACAAGAGTTTCCTGCATTTTACTGCGTAAAACAGAAGATTCTTCTTTGATGAGCGTTTTTCTCTGCCGAAACTTGTTTTTGGATTTTTCCATCACAGAATATACCTCCTATTTTAAATCAATCAATAGTATATCACACAATACCTTTTATGTCAATTAACACAGAAATACAATTCTGATTTTTCACTAAATCAGTAACATTTGCTTTTTTATTCTAGCGATTCATCCGTTCACTTATTCAATAGGCAAGATTTACAGATAAAATGCAATATTCAGCTTAATATAGCTTTTGAATTCATGTGAAATACATCTTTCACTCAGAATGATTCAAAAAAATAAGGGCACCTTGAAAATGAAAGATGCCCTTATCTGAATGCTGTATTCTGTTAGTTTTTAACCTTATCTGCAATTTCCTGCATCAAACGGGCAATGAAATCTCCCTTCGTCATGGTGCCAAGATCACCTGCACCGCGGGAACGTACAGCGATAACACCGTTTTCAACCTCTTTGTCACCAATGATTACCATATAGGGCACCTTAGCGAGCTGTGCCTCACGAATCTT
>JAFQWR010000241.1 GCA_017407365.1 Clostridia bacterium | reverse complement strand
CTGGAAATCTGACATGAATATCCACGCTGACAAGCCGATCCGAAAAACCGGACTCTTCGGCGGAACTTTCGCACCTCCCCATCTCGGACATCTTCACGCGGCAAAAACATTCCTCAGGGAAGTGGAACTGGATGAGCTGATCATCATGCCTGCCTGCATCCCCCCTCACAAGCAGAAAGCCGGAGGGGATACCCCGGAAATCCGCTACCGGATGTGCCGCTCCCTTTTCCGTGATCTGCCGTCTGTCACCGTTTCCGATTACGAAATTCAGCGTGGGGGCTTAAGCTATACCTATCAGACTCTGCAGGAGCTGAAGCAGGCGCGCCCCGAAATCACCTTCTTTTTTCTGGCAGGCGGAGATAGCCTGCGCGACTTTTTTTATTGGAAGAACCCCGATATCATTGCTTCGCTGTGTGAGCTTTGTGTGCTTCCGCGTGCGGATAGTCCGCATACCGAGGAGTATGTGCAGGCATATCGCAGGGCATACGGAAAAAGCCCCATCATTTTGCAGGGCAGTGTAGCGGATATATCCTCTACGGAGTGTCGCTTGCTGACGCTGTGCGGTGCGGATACCTCCGAGGTGATGCCTGCTGAGGTTGCAGGCTACATTGCCGAAAGGGGGCTGTACGCACCTACAAGCGAGCAGAAGGAGCTGTTTGACCGTGTGCGGAGTATGCAGGGCGAAAAGCGTTGGAGGCATACGGTGTACGTTGCCATCGAGGCAATCACGCTTGCAAAGCGTTTGAAGTGCGACGAGAGAAAGGCGTTTACCGCCGCTATTTTGCACGACGTTGCAAAACGGCTGTCGGCAGAGGAGCTGAAAAAAATGGGCTGTATGCCCGAGGGAGAGTATCCCGATGCTGTACTGCACGCATTTGCAGGGGCGTTGGTTGCCGAAAGGCTGTTCGGCGAGAAGGACGAGGATATTCTGAACGCCATACGCTACCACACCACGGCAAGGGCGGGTATGAGCCTTTTAGAGCGCATCATCTACATTGCCGATTGCGTGGAAAAAACACGTACCTATCCCGATGCGCTGAAATACCGTGCGCTTGTTAAGGCAGATTTTGAAAGCGGCTTTGTTGCCTGCATCAGCGAGATACTGCGTATATTAGAGGAAAAAAATCCGCAGGCCGTGTATCCCCTCACAAGGGAGGCTGTGCGGTATTATACCAAATAACAAATCAGGAGATCATTATGGAAATCAATCAGATGTTAAAGGAAATGCAAACGGCGTTAGAGGATAAAAAGGGCCGTGATATTCTGGTGCTTGACGTGCGCGGCAAAACCTCCGTGTGCGATTATTTTATCATTGCAAGCGGCTCGTCCTCCTCGCAGGTGCGTGCGCTCAGCGAAAGCATTGAGGAGCGTCTTGGTAAGCTCGGCGTAGAAAAAAAGCGTCGCGAGGGCTTTACCGACGGACGCTGGGTTGTGCTGGATTACGGCGATGTTGTAGTGCATATTTTTCAGGACGAAATGCGCCTTTTCTACCACCTCGAAACGTTGTGGAAGGAATAAGCTTCACCGTTCTTCAAGCGGGTAAAGGTCTTCCTCGCGGACGATCTTATAGCCCGCTTTTTTGCCCTGTTTGGGCTTTGTCTGCTTAACGGCATACAGCCGCTCCTTGGGCTTTTCGGGTGCTTCCCGCCGAGGGGATTCCCCTTGCTCTCCCCTGATATCCAGGCTGAGCTTTACCACCGTTACGGTAAGGGCGGTCAGCAATGTGAATACCGCAAGGCTCACTGCGCCCACGATTCCGCCCGAGGCAGATGCAAGTATCAGATAAACCATGACTCTTCTCCTTTTTTAAGAGGAGTATATCACGGAAGCAGGGGCGAAGTATTGCCCTTTTTGCCGAAAAATCAGGGAATATGACGGAGGATTCCATGCTTTCCTTTTACGAGATTATAGAAAAGAAAAAAAAGGGGTTGCCGCTTGAGCGGGAGGAAATACAGCTCTGGATAGACGGCGTTGTGCAAAAAAGCATTCCGCCCGAGCAAAGCGCCGCTCTTCTGATGGCAATCTGCCTGAAGGGCATGACGGAGCAGGAGGCGGCAACGCTGACCCTCTGTATGGCAAGCTCCGGTGCGGTTACCGACCGCAGTAGCGTTAAGGGGATTTTGCTGGATAAGCATTCCACGGGCGGCGTTTCCGATTCCACCACGCTCGTGCTTCTGCCTGCGCTTGCGGCGGCAGGGTACTATTCGTTGAAGGCATCGGGCAAGGGGCTTGGGCATACGGGCGGCACCGTAGATAAGCTTGCATCCATTCCGCATCTGCCCGTAACGCTCTCCTCTGAGGAGCGTATCCGCCTCACCCTGCTGTGCGGCTTCTCGGTAACGGCGGCTTCGGAGGATCTGGCTCCTGCCGATAAGATTTTATACGACCTGCGCGACCGTACCGCCACGGTAGATTCCATTCCGCTGATTGCCGCAAGCGTGATGAGCAAAAAGCTTGCGGGCGGCTCGGATGTCATTCTGCTGGATGTAAAATACGGCAGCGGCGCATTTATGAAAACGAAGGAGCAGGCGTTGACGCTTGCAAAAATGATGATAAGCATCGGCGAAAATGCAGGTCGCAAAACTGCCTGCTTATTATCGTCTATGAATCAGCCTCTTTCGCCCTACGTTGGGTGCAATGCCGAAATGAGGGCTGTAATTGGGGTTTTAAGAGGCGAAGAGAGTGACTTGAATAAAGTGTCGAGGGAGCTTTTCGTGCGCCTTACGGAGCTTGCCTCCGGTCGGAAGGACGGCGGAGCGCAATACGATGCGCTGATTGCATCGGGTGCGGCACTGCAAAGTCTGCGTGCGTATGTGCAGGCGGCAGGCGGCGACGTCGGTGTGATAGATGCCCCCGAAAGGCTTGCCGACGCGCCCGTTTCAAGGGAGATATGCGCAGAGGCAAGCGGCTATGTAAATGAGATCAATTGCCAGAGCGTGGGCATGGCCGCGGCTGTGCTCGGCGGCGGCAGAGTGCGTGCAGGTGACAGCATCGATCACGGTGCAGGGGTGCAATACCTTCTCCGTGTGGGCGATTACGTAAACAAGGGCGATCGCATTGCAACGCTGTATACCTCAGACGAAAATAAGCTTGCGCACGCAGAGGCGCTGATAAAGGGCTCCTTTGCCTTAACAGAGGATAGACCTGAGGAACAGCCGCTGTTCTATGCGTTTGTCAGCAAGGACGGCATAACCTACTATACGGAGGAATAACCAATGATTTATACGTTCGAAACAACGGGTGTGCAAAACACCATGATGACGGGTATGTGGCTGGCACAGTCGCTAAAAGGTGGCGAGGTGCTTTTGCTGGAGGG
>JAFQWR010000240.1 GCA_017407365.1 Clostridia bacterium | reverse complement strand
GTCTGCTTTGCTGCCAAGCACAAAATTAAGAGCATCCAGCATAATGGATTTACCTGCTCCCGTTTCACCCGAAAGCACGTTTAAGCCACTGTGAAACTCAATTGCCTCCGATTTGATAATCGCAACGTTTTTTATGTAAAAAGCAGAAAGCATGGCTTACTACACTCCCCTATATCAGTATATCAGTTCTTTGATTCTTCCAATTACAGCAGGTACGTTTTTGCTTCCGTTTACAACAATCAGAATGGTGTCGTCACCTGCAATACAGCCAAGCATTTCACCGATATTGATTTTATCAATTGCGCTTGCGGCGGAATTGGCCGCCCCGGGAAGCGTTTTGATAACAATGAGATTTTCGGAGGAAACAATGGAAATAACCGATTCCCGTAAAAGATTCAACAGCTTGCCCGATAAGGTTTTTTCACCGCTGTCTACGTTTACGTATTTGTATTTTTTGTTCTCCGATAAAACCTTGGTAAGCCCCAGCTCCTTAATATCGCGGGAAACGGTTGCCTGAGTAACGGTATAGCCGTCTTGCTTTAATGCACGGATCAAATCGTCCTGTGTTTCGATTTCCTGAACAGAGATAATTTCCAATATTTTTGTTTGTCTTGCAGAGCGCATTATGAGGTACCCCACTTATTCAGCTTTTTAATCAGCTTCTGATAATAGTTTTTGTTGTTGAACCTTAAAAAGGTTGCTCCCTGCTCCGCAATCATAATTTCAGAGCACATATTACAGCTTGCGGTTTTGGTAACGGTGCCGTCTACCGAAAGGATACAGCTTGCACCGTTGGTATCAACCTCTACCCTTAGCCGTTCCTCTCCTGAAATAATCAGCGGGCGTGTGTGCAGGGTATGCGAATTGACAGGAGTGACCAGGTAGGCACCGACACCCGGCATAAGAATGGGGCCGCCTGCAGAAAGCGAATATGCCGTAGAGCCCGTTGCGGTGCTTACAATTAAGCCGTCGGCAACAAATTGATCGATCAGCTCGTTTTCTACATATACACTCAACCGAAGCATTCTGCCTGATGCCTGAGGAGAATTCTCCCTTAAAAACACAGCATCATTTAACGCAAGCAGGTGTTCACCGTCTACAAGAACAGAAAGCATTTTACGTGTTTCAACCGTATAGGTGCTTTCTTTCAGCATACGCACCCCAACGGAAAGCTCATTCGGCTCAAGCTCAGCCAAAAAGCCGACGTTTCCAAGATTGATACCAAGAATAGGAACGTTGCGCACAGCCGCTTGCTTGGCAATGCTTAATATCGTTCCGTCCCCACCAAATACAGCAAGGTGCGTGATATTACAAAGGTCATTATCAAAGACCTCGCAGGAGGAAAAATCCTCGCTGAGAGTGTGATGCACGGCAAATTCTATACCCTCTGCCATCAGCTCACGCATGAATTCCTTCGTCACGGAAAGAGAAGGATCCTTTGCCTTATTTGTGTAAATTCCGATTTTCATACCATTCTATCCTTTTAGAAAAATCCGTCACGGAAAGCTCGTTTTCGCATATCTTTTTCAGATACAGCAGGTATTCTACGTTCATTCCCGAATCTCTTCGGGGTGCGGCGGCAACATCACAAATGCAAAAGCCCACGCTTTTCGCATACAGCGCAACCTCCTGCAAGGCGCAAAGACGCGCCTTGGAGTCGGTAACAATCCCATTTTTATTGATGTTTTGCTTGCCAACCTCAAACTGCGGCTTAACAAGCACGATTGCTTCCCCGTTTTCATGCAACAGCTGTGCATAAACGCCAAGCACAAGCTTCAGGGAAATAAAGCTTAAATCTCCGCTTAAAAAATCAATCTTTTCAATAGAATCGACAGTCAGCAAGCGCACATTACAGCGGTCCATAACCACCACTCTTTCGTCTTGCACCAATGACGGGTGCAGTAAGCCCTCACCGACATCAGCGGCATACACACGTCTGGCGCCGTGAGAGAGCAAGACCTCTGTGAATCCGCCTGTAGAAGCACCTGCATCAAAGCAAACCTTACCCAATACATCGGGATGAAAATAATCGAATGCCGCCTGAAGCTTTGCACCCCCGTTGGATACAAATTGCTCCTCTAACACCGAAACGCTTGCACCCTCTGTAACGGAGGCAGAAGGCTTGACCTTTTTCCCGTCAATCAGAACCTTACCGGACTTTAATGCCTCCTGTGCCTTGTTCCGTGAGGGATAAAATCCGTTTACGGTTAAAAACTCATCCGCTCTCATAGTGCCTCCCTGACCGCACGGCATACACTATCGGCATCTAACGAATAATACTTCAACAGCTCCTCATAGCTTCCGTGCGTTACAAAGGTATTTTCGGGAAGAGTCATCTTTACCAAACGGAAGGGGCTTCCGTTTTCTGCCGACCAGAGAGCAACCCTTTGCGCCAGACCGCCGCTTGGCACGGAATCCTCTAACACAACAACGATTTCTGAGCTCAGATTCTGCAAAAGTCGGGTATCGATAGGAGAAATACTGCAAGCGTTAATCACCTGCACCTCTATACCCTCCTCCTTCAGCCTCTCCTGCGCCGTCAAAGCCTCGTGCAAAAGCAAATTGGAATAGGTTATAACAGCCACTTTGCTTTGTGCATTGCCGATCGTCTGCCACAGAAAGGGGTTTTCGGGTGGCTCAACACTAAGCTCACTGCGGTAGAAGTTTCCGTATCGGATAGATAGGGGCTTGGAAAAGGTTTCTGAAAAGGCAATGCATTTTTTTAACGCCTGAATATCTGCAGGAGCAAGCACGTGCATATTGGGAATACTGCCAAAATACGAAACGTCAAAAACGCCGTGATGCGTTTTTCCGTCCGAGCCTACAATACCTGCACGGTCCACCAAAAAAACGACAGGCATTGCATTCATGCATACATCAGTAATAATCTGATCGTATGCACGCTGTAAAAAGGTGGAATATATTGCAACGTAGGGCTTTAATCCACCCTCACATAGCCCTGCGGCAAATGTTACTGCGTGCTGCTCCGCTATTCCTACATCGTACAGGCGGTCGGGATGCTTTGCCGCAAAATATTTCATACCCGTACCCTCAGCCATAGCAGCAGTTACAACGGCAATACTGCTGTTATTTTCTGCCATGGCACAAAGAGCCTGCCCTGCAACAGAGGAAAAAGCACTCTCTCCGGGAGCCAACCCCGACTTAACGCCGTGAAAACGGTCGGGGAAGCTTTCTGCCGCAACGTTTCCGCTACCCTTTTTTGTATTGATATGAATCAGTACAGGGCGATCCATCTGCTTTGCAGATTGCAATACACTGATCAGGCCCTTGATATCGTGTCCATCAAAAACGCCCGTATATTTTAAGTTAAAGTGCTCAAACAAAATATCTCTGGTAAACAGTCCGCGGAAAAAATTACGGGAGCCCTCTGCAAAGCGGTGTAGCCCCTTGCCAATCAAAGGAATTTTTCGTAGAAAGCCCGAAAAGCCACGCTTGAAGTTTTTATACCCACGCGATACACGAAGCTTTGTTAAATTACGCGTTAATACACCAACATTTTTATCGATGGACATCTGATTGTCGTTCAGAATGATAATCAGGCGTGTTTTGGTTTCTCCTATATGATTCAATGCCTCGTACGCCTCTCCGCCAGTCAGAGCTCCGTCTCCGATAACAGCAATGATATGATTCTTTTCCCCTGCACGGTCCCGCGCAACGCATAAGCCAAGCGCCGCAGAAAGAGAGGTACTGCTATGCCCTGCAGAAAAGGAATCCCTGCAATCCTCAGATTTATCGGGGAAGCCGGAAATACCGCCAAAGCGGCGCAGGGTATCGAAGCAGTCATCTCTACCGGTAAGCAGCTTATGAGCATAGCACTGGTGCCCCACGTCAAAAAACACACGGTCCTGCCCTGCGAAATCAAAAACCGCATGCAAAGCGACCGTAAGCTCCACAACACCGAGATTGGACGCAAGATGCCCACCGTTTTTTTCAACGACCTCCATAATGCGTTGACGGATTTCTGTGGAAAGCTCCGTTTTTTCGGCATCAATAAAATCCTTTACAGACATTCCGTTATGAAGTTGTTGTAGTCTTGTATAGGACAACTGAAGCACCTCAAAAGCTTTATACTGTTATTATACACTAAAAAAACGGTAGAATCAAGATATTCGACCGTTTCTGATAAAAATGATTCAGATATAGGCAAAAAAACTCAGGGATTTTTCTGAAACACCGAAAAGATCTTGGCAACGGTAAAAACAATTTTCTGAGCATTTACCATTGCAAATTTTTTGCCGAACGCCTTTCCGCCTACAGTAAACGCCGCGGTAACGCTGGAAAAAAGAATGCTCACAAAAACCTTATCCCAGCTAAGCCCCGAGGCAAGCAAAACGGCAACGATTGCAGCGCTCAACGAGCCGCTGATGATACCGCAGATATCGCCTACGACGTCTGCGCAGATATTAGAAACCTTTTCGGCATTTTTCAATATCTTCACCGCCATTTTAGCGCCTGAAATTTTTCGGGCAGCCATGGCAAGAAAGGGCTCTAAATTACAGGAGGTTACAGCAACAGCAATCATATCAAAAATGATATTAACCGCAATTAAAACAATTAAAAGAAT
>JAFQWR010000239.1 GCA_017407365.1 Clostridia bacterium | reverse complement strand
TGGTGCAGGGGCTTGGCGGAAGACGCAAAACGGTACTTTGCACAGATCCCTCAGGTAGAAAAATCCGGGCGCAATACGGTGTTGTCGGGGATACCGCCATCATCGAGGCGTCGGCGGCGGCAGGTATCACGCTTTTATCGGACGAAGAAAAAAATCCCATGGTCACCACCAGCTACGGGGTGGGTGAGCTGATTCTGGATGCGGTAAAGAGTGGCTGCACACGGGTGATTATCGGCATCGGCGGCAGTGCAACCAACGATGGCGGCGCAGGTATGCTGCAGGCGCTCGGTTTTGGCTTGCATCAGAAAAGCGGCGCGCCCATCGGCTATGGCGCAGAGGGTCTTAAGGATTTAAGCTATATCACCTCGGACAGTGTGGATAAGGGAATCCGTACGTGCAGAATCTCCGTCGCGTGTGACGTAAAAAATCCGCTTTGCGGAGCAGAGGGCTGCAGTGCGGTGTATGCGCCGCAAAAGGGTGCAAAGCCCTCGGATATCCCCTTGATGGACGGCTATCTTGCGCATTTTGCGCAGGTGGTAAAGGCGCACTTTCCGTTGGCAGACGCCAATGCAAGGGGCGCAGGTGCCGCAGGAGGCATGGGCTTTGCGCTCGCTTCACTTTTGCAGGCAGAGCTGATTTCGGGAATCGATCTCATTATGCAGCTGATTGCAATAGAGGACGCAGTAAAAAATGCGGATATCGTCATCACGGGTGAGGGGCGCATCGATGTGCAAACGGCGATGGGTAAGGTGCCTGTCGGCATAGCGAGGCTTGCCAAAAAGCACGGTAAGCCCGTAATCGCCTTTGCGGGCAGTGTGGCAAAGGGGGCAGAGCTTTGTCATGCAGAGGGTATCGATGCCGTTTTTCCTGCGGTGCGCGGTGTGACCTCTCTTGCAGAGGCAATGGAAAGAGAAAATGCCGAAAACAGCCTTGCGGGTGCGGCAGAGCAGGCGTTCCGCCTGTGGCGTGTAAGCAGTGCGCATTAAGCGTTAAAAGGCAAAAGCATACGCTTTTTAATGGAAAAACCTTCCCTTTTTTATAAAATACCGCGCAATACGCAATTCTTTTTATGGATTTTTTGTGCGTTGTATGCTATAATAAAAGGGGGAATACGGAAGGATGCTATGAAAAAATACAGAATTCATTTTTCGCAAGGGACAACGGTTGCTTTAATATCGCTCACCGCAATGATGCTGGTGGCGTTTGCCGTAAACCTTACGCTTTTATTTACAAAGGCTATTCCCATCGGGCAGAATATTGCTCTGTCCGTAGCCTTTTCCCTCTTTTTTGCGCTTGCCTTTGGCTTTTTGCTGTACGGTATATTGGGCTCGCATTATGTGGCAAAGGATCGCTTTTTGCTTTGCAGTATTTCGCTGGTGCCCATCCGTATGTACTATGCACAGATTGTTCAGCTCTATCTCGTACAGCGCACAAACGGAAAAAGGGTTGCCGTTATTGAGTTGCAGGGGCAGAAGCGGCATTTTGTGCAGCTTCCCGAGGCAGAGGCACAGGATCTTCTTTCGGATATCCTGCATAAGGAGCCCCGTCTTGCCTTGCAGCTTTGCAGGGAAGAGGAAGAGGAAGAGAAAAAAAAGGGATAATCCCACGCAAAAGAATACGCAAATATCAATCAGGAGCTTATGAAAAACATTTTCCGGACGTTTTCGTTCATCAACAAAAATTCCATTTATCTGCTGCTATATGCTTTGCCTCCCGTGCTTTTGATTTCGGTGGGCTTTGATATGTCGCAGACGCTTTCGGTGCCGCAGGCAGAGAGTATGTTTTTTGCCATGCATAAATCTCTTTCGATTCTCTATGGCGGTAATATCCTGACGCGCTTGCTCGTGTTCGTTTTGTTTGTGCTTTGCGCCGCGCTGAGCGTTTCCTTCTGCGAGCGCCGTATGCGCATCGGTGTGGCTTCGCTTGGCAAGCCCTTCAAGCAATTAAACGAAACGCTGATTGTCACGCTTTCTGCCATGGCGCTTGTGCTTGTAGGCTACGAAATTATGGCGGTGCTTGCGTCGGGCGTGCTGCATCTGTTTTCAAAGGCGGCGCTCGGGGTCCGTCAGGTTGCCACCGCGGTGATAACGCTGGTGTTTTACCTCGTTCTGTTTTTGTATGCTACGCTGTTTATTATGTGGCCTGCTTACACGTTGGAATCGGGCTATTCTTTAAGTGAGGGCTTGGGTGCAGGCATCAAGGCAATTTCATCCCGCTTCTTCCGTGTGTATTTTGAGGCGCTGTTCCCCTTTCTGGTAACCGTGCCCATCATGCTTTGCAGTGAGCTGTTTTTTTCGTGGGAGATCACAAAATATCTCATTTATGCACTTGGCTTCCTTGTGCAAACGATGTATATCTGTGTGTATCCCATGGTTTTGTATTTTGATATTTCCGGCAGAGAGCGTGCCGACCTTAACACGCTGATACCCTACGGCAAACGGTAACATACCGAGGAGGAAATTATTATGCTGTTGCTTCACGCCTTAAAGCTTTGGCTTGGCAATTTACAGATTACGTGGAAGAATCTTTTATACCGCGCCGTTGTGGTGCTGATTTTTGCAGGCATCTTTATGGGGCTGATTCAACCGCTGGTCAATGAGGCTGTTGCACTTGTTCAGTCTCACGGGATTGTGGAAAGCTTAAATAATCTGTGGGAAACGATGCTCCATCATCCCGAGATATTCCCCGATGCGGTGGATCAGTTCAGAGAAACGATTATGCTCGTTTGGCAGGAGCTGTTCGAAAACACAAGCTCGTTTGCGCTCTGGTATGCGATTATCATTGCGTTTATCGTGTTATTCCGCTTTTGCAGAGGCCTTGCGGAATATCCCGTATACATGATGCTCTCTGCGCGTATGTCGCGCAACGCTTCGCTTTCCTTCCTGGGTACCTTTTTCTCGCAGTTTGGCAAAAGCTGCCGTATGCAGCTCTGCGTTCTGCTCGTAGCGTTGCCCCTCGAGCTGCTGTTCATTTTTGTGGCAATGGTGCTTCTCAATGCTCTGGTGCCCGTGCTTGAAACGGTTGGTCTTGTTCTTGTCGTGCTGATTGCGGTTATGCTGTTTACCTTCCGCTTCACGCTCGTCAACGGCTGGCGTGCCGCCTGCGTGGTGGAGGGTATGAAGCCCTTTGCGGCATTCAAGAAGTCTTTGGGCTACACCTTCCGCAGCTTCGCCATGGTGTTCTCTCATACGCTTGTGCTTATCATCGGGCTGTATCTTCTGAATGCAAACGTAGCACACTTTACGGTTGGTGCAGGCGCCCCCTTTACCCTTATCTTTTCCAATATGCTGTTTACCTGCTACGAGCTGGCATTCTATTACACGGTGACCCATCGCAAATACTATCTGGACACCAACTCCATCGTTTGCCCCCGTGCGCAGAGCGATTGCCTCAGCATCGAGCAGCTTTTGGAGGAGGAGCGCATTGCGGCTGAGCACGCTGCGGCAGAGCTTTCCGCCTCTGAGCCTGCGGCTCCTGCTGTAGCAGAGGAGGCTCCCGAGGTGAGCGATACGCAAAAGCCCCTGCCCGATCAGGTTTCGCTGTTTGGCGATAAAAAGGAATAAAACGGTCAACATGGAACAGTCCTTCAGCGGTCACCGCTTCAAAAAAAGCTTAGGGCAGAACTTTCTGTCCGATACCAATCTGCTCCGTGCCATCGCCAGAGATGCAGGCGTAGCCCCAACGGACACCGTGCTTGAAATCGGTGCGGGTGCAGGCACTCTCACGGCAATTCTGTGCGAGTCTGCGGGGAAGGTCGTATCCTACGAGGTGGATAGCGAGCTTGTACCGCGCATTCAGGCGGCTACGGAGGGGAAGGGAGATTTTACACTTCGCCTCAAGGATTTTATGGAGGAGAGCGAGGATGAGCTTCTTGCGCTTTCTCCCTTTTATGTGGTTGCCAACCTGCCCTACTACATCACAACGCCCGTGCTGATGCGCCTGCTGGAAAGTAAAGCGGAGGTAAAGGGCATCACCATTATGGTGCAGAAGGAGGTGGCAGAGCGCATTGTTGCCTCTCCCGGCAGTAAGAATTACAGCGCACTCAGCCTGGCGGCTGCAAGGTTCGGCAATGCAAAAATATCCCGTGCTGTGCCGCGTACGATGTTTTGTCCGCCGCCCAATGTAGATTCTGCTGTGGTTGTTTTAACGCCCGAAAAGCGGTATTTCCCCAAGAACGAGGCGTTTTTTGCAAGGCTTTGCCGTGCCGCCTTTGCGATGCGACGCAAAACACTGTGCAACAACGCACAGGAGGTTTTGGGCATCAGAAAGGAAATTACTGCGGCGGCGTTGCAAAAAATGGGGCTTTCCGCTACCGTGCGTGGCGAAACGCTGTCTGCGCAACAGCTTTGCGATCTCAGTGATTTATTGTGTGAATAATATAAACAGTCTTATTGAAAGGGCTTTTTCGGGTGCGCCCCGGGTAGCGGTATCAGTAAGGCTGTTTTTTCAAGCATAGGGAGATACGGTTATGTCCAAAAGAAAAAAATATCTTTTTTGCCTTGCGGCAGGCGCTGTTTTTAGCGCAGTGTATGTCTTGCTTGCGCTTTATACCGTCCGTAGCTTCGGGGACATTTTGCGGGTTGTCGGGGGCTCACTTCACCCGGACGTGCAGACCTTCGTTCCCATTTTCTCTCAGCTTAAGGATGCCTGTGTTTTTCCGCCCGTATGGCTTCCTCTTGCCGTGGGTGCGTTGCTTGCGCTGTGGCTATTCCGTATCCGACACTCCCGTGTATGGGTAAAGGCTGTTTTTGCGGTGACCTGCGTGCTGATTGCTTTGGTAACCTATCTTTGCACGGTGGTGCTTTCCTTTGCAAACGGCGTGCTGTTTTTGGATATTATTCTATCTCTGATTCAAAATGCAGGAGGGCTTGGCTTATGAAAAAGGTGCTTTGTCTGTTGCTTGCCCTGCTGTTTGTGCCTTGCTTTTTTACGGCAGCCTGTAAGGAGGATAAAAAGGAGGGGATGTGGAGTGGCTACGCCTGCGAGGAAATCCCCCTGCCGCAAACGGAGAAGCCTCTGTATATTGCAGGCTACCGCGGCGGCAGAGAAATCAGCGGAGTGCTGGATATCCCTTGCGTAAGGGCTTTGTATCTCAGCTATAACGGCGGCTCTGCTCTGATGCTGTCGGTGGATTGCGTCGGGCTCACCTCAGATACCGTTGCAAAAATTGTAAAAGGGCTACGGTCTGTGCAAAGGGCAGGCTGTGAAATCAACGTCTGCGCAACGCACTCGCACGCAGGCATTGATACCATGGGCTTATGGGGCAATGCGGCGTTAGAGGGTAAGAATCCCGATTATATGCAGGCTCTGGTGTCTGCGGCAATCCGTGCAGGCAAGCGTGCGTATGACTCTCAGGCAGAGGGCTCTTTCACCTACGGAAAAATCAAAACAGAGGGCTTGCTGTACGATTCCCGTTTGCCGCACGTATACGATGAATATCTGTATCAACTGCGCTTTATTCCCAATGAGGCCTCCGTGACGGGCACCAGAGCGGTGTTTTTCGGGGCGCACGCAGAGGCGTTGCGTGGGGATAATACCCTTCTGAGTGCGGATTTTCCCCGCTATCTTTCCGACGAAATCAAGCGCCGCTCGGGTGAAAACTGTATCTTCTTCAACGGAGCCATCGGAGGGCTTATTATGACGCCCGAGCTGGTGCAGGGCGATGCTGTGGAAAACGTGCGCAAAACGGGCGCGCGTATTGCGGATTACGTGATGGCGGTGGAGGAGTCTCCCATAACGGAGGGCACGCTTACGCAAAAGCGCGTGTCGCTGTCGGTGCCCCTCCACAACACGCTGTATCTCTACTATAAGTTTTTGGGTATTCTGGGAAATCCCATACGCAAAAGCCTGTTCACGGGTGCGTATGCCTTAAAAACCGAGCTTTCCGTTCTGCACATCGGCACACTAACCTTTGCGCTTCTGCCGGGAGAAATCTTCCCCGAGCTGGTGCAGGGTGGCGGTATTGCTCAGCCGGGTGCGCCTGCTAACCCCGAGCCGCTTCTGGATATCGCAAAAAGGTACGGCGCAGAGGATTTGATTGTGATTGGGCTTTGCAACGATGAAATCGGTTATATCGTGCCCCCTGCCGATTACGTTCTGCACGGGGAATATCCCTTTTTAACGGAGGCGGTGGATGCAAGCGGCAGAAGGCATTACGAGGAAACAAACTCTGTTTCGTCAGATTGCGCCTACCGCATTGCCGAGGCGTTTGAAAAAGCAATGAGAGAGTAGGGGCTTTGCTTTTGTCGGTTGCGGCAGAGGAGTATTGCCTTTTGCTGTTTTCTGTATAAAAAAAGAGATACCGCCCGGTATCTCTGCACAGTTATAAATAAAAAAGCACGGTCTCCCGAGTGAAACCGTGCTTAATTATTTTTTTCAGACTGTTAAAATTACTTAATTTCAACTTCTGCGCCTGCTTCCTTAAGGGTAGCAGCCATCTTTTCTGCGCTTGCTTTGTCGAGGCCTTCCTTAACGGTACCGCAGCTCTCAACAAGGTTCTTAGCGTCAACCAGACCTAAACCGGTCAGCTCGCGAACAGCCTTGATAACGTTGATCTTCTTGTCGCCTGCAGCCTTCAGAACAACCGTGAACTCGGTCTGCTCTTCAGCAGCGGGAGCAGCTTCAGCAGCGCCTGCAACAACTGCAACCTGAGCAGCTGCGCTAACGCCAAACTCTTCTTCTAAAGCCTTAACGAGCTCGCTCAGCTCGAGAACGGACAGGCTCTTGATTTCCTCAATAAACTTTGCTACATCCATGGATGTGAACCTCCAAAAATTTTGATATGATATTTAAGCGGAAGACCCTCCGCTAACGGGTTGCCCCATATAGGGGGTAGGGGTGATTATTCTGCGGCGCCGCCTTTCTGTTCGGCAATTGCTTGCAGAACGCGTGCCAGACCGCTTACAGGAGCCATCATGCTGCCAAGCATTTTGGAAAGCAGCACGGGGCGGGGCGGAATGGAAGCTAAGGCCTTTACCTTAGACGCATCGGCGAATTCGCCGTCTACGTAGCCGCATTTGCTGGTCAGCTTGTCACCGAGCTTCTTCGCATTTTCTTCCACAATCTTCGCAGCGGTAACTTCATCTTCAAAAGAGAAAGCAACCGAGGTGGTTCCGTTCAGATACTCGTCGAAGGCAGTGATGCCCAGGCTGTTGAATGCACGGCGGATAAGCGTGTTCTTCAATACTCTGTAATCAACGTTGTTCTTACGGAATTCGTTACGAAGTGCGGTATCCTCTGCGACAGTCAAACCCTTATACTCTACGATAACAACCGATTTTGCTCTTTGCAGCTTATCGGTGATTTCGTCGATGACAGCCTGCTTTTGCAGTTTTGCTGCGGAAATTTTTTCTGCCAAGTCGGTTTACCTCCGTTGTACCGGGACGCAGAATAAACAAAAACCCATGCCGATACAAAAAGGGCATGGGTAAAAAACCAATTCTCTTTTTGCACCTCGGCCGGCGTGGAGCTTGCCACTTACAGACGGTACGTCTGCCTGCTGTCTATGGTACCTATTTGAACGGGTCTAATTATACCACAATTCAATTGCGTTGTCAACCGTTTTTTACTGCTTTTGGCAATGTTTTTTTGTAATGTTTTCCGTTATTTGTTTGACTAAATGAGTCAAATATTATATAATATATATTGGGTGGTTTTGCACGGCAATTCTGCCCTAAAACAATATGGTT